>JAAYZP010000277.1 GCA_012514785.1 Propionibacterium sp.
CACCTCGTCGGTGTGCAGGCGCGGGTTCTCGCTGCCGAGGATGCCTGTCTTCAGCTGCTGGATCGGCTCGATCGAGTCCGGCGACAGCAGCTGGATCCGGTCGTCGATGTTCGCCAGGGTCTTCAGCGCGTTGATCAGCATCGCCGAGGAGGCGCCGAGCAACGCTGACGTCTTGCCGGTCACGACCTCGCCGCCGGGCAGCTCGATCGCCGCGGCGGGAGCCTTCGTGCGCTTCTCGACGGCGTTCGCCGGCCCGACGACGGGGCGATCGGCCTGCGTGATGCCCAGCTGGCTCATCAGCAGCGCGATCCGCTCCGACGCGTCCGGTTCCAGCATCTCGGCCCGCTCGTGCACGGCCGACTTGAACCAGCGACGGATCACCTCCTGCTCCGACGCGCGGACGCAGGCCGCCTCGTCGCTGATGCAGAACCCCACCATGTTGACGCCCATGTCGGTGGGCGATTTGTAGGGCGACTCCCCGATCAGCGTCTCGAAAAGCTGGTTCAGCACCGGGAACACTTCGACGTCGCGGTTGTAGTTGACGACCTGCTCGCCGTAGGCCGCGAGGTGGTACGGGTCGATCATGTTGACGTCGCCGAGGTCGGCCGTGGCAGCTTCGTATGCGATGTTGACGGGGTGGTCCAGCGGGAGGTTCCAGATCGGGAACGTCTCGTACTTGGCATAGCCGGAGCGGATCCCCCGCTGGTGGTCGTGGTAGAGCTGCGACAGGCACGTGGCCATCTTGCCGCTGCCCGGGCCGGGGCCCGTCACAACGACGACGCTGCGCTCCGTCTCGATGTACTCGTTGCGCCCGAAGCCCGCGTCGCTGACGATGTGCTTCACATCGTTGGGGTAGCCCTTGATCGGGTTGTGGCGGTACACCTTGAGCCCGAGGCGTTCCAGCTTGCGACGAAACGCCCGCGCCTGCGAGTTGTCGTCGGTGACCTGCGTGACGACGACGCTGCCGACGTGCAGGTCCCTCGACCGGAACCCGTCGATCAGGCGCAGGACGTCCGCCTCGTAGGAGATGCCGAAGTCGGCGCGCTGCTTGTTGTGGGCGATGTCCTTGCCGCTGATGGCCAGGACAACCTCGACGTCCTCGCGCATCGTCTCCAGCATCTCGATCTTGTTGTCCGGGGTGAACCCGGGCAGGACGCGGGAGGCGTGCATGTCGTCGAACAGCTTGCCCCCGAACTCCAGATAGAGCTTGCCCCCGAACTGCGCACGCCGCGCGGCGATGTGCTCCGATTGCATCGCGAGATACTGGACCCGATCAAAACCCTGCTGCACGCGCCGAAGCATACCCCCGAAACGGGCAGCTATCATGGAGGGGTCAGCTAGCCGGAGGAACGCATGACGAACGACCCATACAAGGATTTCGACGACGTCTACGGCGCGGACGAGCAGCCGTCGACGCCGCCACCGCCGGGTCCCCAGCCCGTGACCGGCCCGCAGAATCCCTTCGGGACCGGACCCTACGCCGACTCGGGGCGTCCCGATCCCGGGCCGCAGTCCGCCTACCCGCCCGCGTACGGCTCACAGCCGAATCCCTTCATCCAGCGCCACACGCCCGTGCCCTACGGGTACGGGCAGTCGCCGGATCGCCAGCGCAACAGCAACATGCTGCGCCTGAACGCCTGGATCTCGGCATTCTTCCCGCTTGCGGGTGTGATCTTCTTCTTCGTGGAGAAGGGCAAGCAGCCGCTCTACGACAAGCACCTGAAGGAGACGCTGAACATGTCGATCACGCGAATCCTGATCGGCATGGGCGCGTCCATGTTCAGCGGGTTCCTCGGCGCCGTGTTCGGCATCGCGACGGTGGCCTACTTCGTCCTGGCCATCATGGGCGCCATGCAGGGCCCGACGAAGTTCCTTGAGGGACAGGAGATGCGCTACAAGGGCGCGATCCCCTTCACCCGCGACTGACCCCCGCTACTCCTCGAACGGCGACGGGTCACCAGCGCCCACGCGGGCGATGCGCGGCTCGTCACCGGTGAGGTCCACGACGGTGGTGGGCTCGACCCCGACGTCGCCCGAATCCAGGACCGCCTCGACCTGGTTGTCGAGCAGTTCCTTGACCTCCCACCCGTCCACGGGCGGTTCCTCGCGTCCGGGCAGCAGCAGCGTCGAACTCAGCAGCGGCTGGTCCAGCTCCGCGAGGAGTGCGCGCGTCGTCGGATGGTCGGGGATCCGCACGCCGACGGTGCGCTTCTTCGGGTGCTGCATCATCTTCGGCACCTCGCGGGTGGCTTTGAGGATGAACGTGTAGGACCCGGGCGTGGCGGCCTTCACCGCACGGAACACCCAGTTGTCCATCTCGACGTACTGGCCGAGCTTCGCGAACTCGTCGACGACGAGCGTGAAGTGGTGCTTGTCGTTGAGGTCCCGGATCCGCTTGATCCGGTCGATGCCGTCCGCGTTGCCGAGCATCGCGCCGAGCGCGAAGCCGGAGTCGGTGGGATACGCCACCAGGCCGCCGTCGCGGATGATCTGCCCGATCTGTCCGATCGTGCGGGGCTGGGGATTGACTGGGTGGACATCGTAGTAACGGGCCACGTCAGAACACCTCCTCGGTGATTGCATCGAGCATTGCTTGTGGGATGTCGTCGGTCAGTGCCTTGGCCGAGTCCGTGATGGACTCGGGCCGGGAGGCGCCGGGGATGGGGATGACGTGGTCGCCGAGCGACAGCTCCCACGCCAGGGTGACGCGCTGCGGGCTGATCCCGAGCTCGCCCGCGGCGCGCCGGATCGCGGGGAAGCGACGGTCGAGGCTCCGCGCACTGCCGGAGAGGCCACCGAACGGGGCGTAGGCGACGAACGTGATGCCGAGCGCCGCGCAGAGCTCCATCTCCAGCCGCGACGTGTGGTGGAACCAGGGCGAGAACTCGTTCTGCACGGCGGCGAGCCCACCGTCGCCCAGCACGTCGAGGGCGATGCGGATCTCCTCGGCGGACGCGTTGGAGATGCCCACCTCCTTGACGAGCCCCTCCGTGCGAAGCTCCGCCAGTGCCTGGATGGACTGGCCGTAGAGGATGGACCAGTCGGGCCGGTGCAGGTAGAAGACGTCGAGTTGTTCGACGCCGAGCGCCTCGACGGCGAGCAGCGCGCGCTCACGCAGGTACTCCCGGGTGCCGTTGCGGCCCCACCGCTCCCCCTCCAAGCGGGTGATGCCGGCCTTGGTGCAGACCACGACGTCGCTCGTGTCGCCGTCGTAGGTGCGCAGCGCCTCGCCGATGATGCGCTCGTTGTGCCCCATGGTGTCCCAGGTGGGTGCGTAGATGTCGGCGGTGTCGATCAGGGTGATGCCGGCGTCGAGTGCGGCGTGGATCGTGGCGGCGGGGTTCTCCGGGATCGGGCGACCGTCCGACCGCATCGATAGCACCATCGCGCCGAGGCCAATGGGGGAAACTGTGAACTGTCCGATTTTTCGTTCCCTAACCATGCCGCGAGTTTACCGCGCACGGAAGCGGTCGACAGGCGATACGGTTTCCACCTCGATCGTCGTCGAACCCGGCAGCAGCGGGAGCGACACGTCGGACAGCTCGACGGTGCAGCGCAGTCGGACCGTCACCGTCGATTCCTCCCCCAGCGGCGCCGACCCACCGCTGCTCGCGACGACGACGCCACGCTCCGTGCACGCCAGCCCGGACTCCCCCAGCCCGCGGTCGATCACCTCGGCGGCCTGCTGTTCGGCGTTCGACCATGATCGTTCCAGCGCGGCGGCACGGGCGGCGGAGCTGGCGACGGCGTGCAGCTCCTGCCTGGCCAGCACCACGTGCGCGAGCACGACGATCACGCCGACCACCAGCAGGATGCCGGGGATGATGATCGCCGCCTCGATGGCCGGCGCATGCCCTCGCTCACGTCGCATGGGCCCATCATCGCAAGTGAGAGGGTCCAACCGCAGCCCCGCCGGGGCACCTGTGGAAAACGTGCCATAGGATTGAGGGTGGATCACGAAAGAAAGGACTTCCATGGTCAAGAAGGTCGCCATCCTCACAGCCGGTGGCTTCGCACCGTGTCTCTCCTCCGCGATCGGTGGGTTGATCGAGCGCTACACGGAGTTGGCTCCCGATCTGGAGATCATCGCGTACAAGCACGGCTACCAGGGGCTCCTGACGGGCGACTACCTGGCCGTGACCGACAACGTCCGCGCCAACGCCGGTCTGCTGCACAAGTTCGGCGGCTCCCCCGTCGGGAACTCGCGGGTGAAGCTCACCAACACCAAGAACCTCATCAAGCGCGGCCTCGTCAAGGAGGGTGAGAACCCGTTGCAGGTGGCGGCCGATCGGCTCGTCGCCGACGGCGTCGACGTGTTGCACACGATCGGCGGCGACGACACCAACACGACGGCTGCCGACCTGGCCAACTACCTCGCCGAGAACGACTACGGCCTGACCGTCGTCGGCCTGCCGAAGACCATCGACAACGACGTGATCCCGATCAAGCAGTCGCTGGGTGCCTGGACCGCCGCGGACATGGGCGCGCGCTACGCGCAGAACATCGTCGCCGAACACAATTCGGCTTCCCGGATGCTCATCGTCCACGAGGTCATGGGCCGCCACTGCGGTTGGCTGACCGCCGCCACCGCCCAGAAGTACCGCGAATGGCTGGACACGCAGGAGTGGCTGCCCGAGATCGGGCTCTCCCGTGAGGCGTGGGAGATCCACGGCGTGTACGTGCCCGAGGGCGTCATCGACATCGCGAAGGAGTCCGAGCGCCTGAACAAGGTGATGGATGAGGTCGGCAACGTGACGATCTTCCTGTCGGAGGGCGCGGGCCTCGACTCGATCGTCGCCGAGATGGAGGCCGCAGGCGAGACGGTGCCCCGCGATCCCTTCGGCCACGTGAGGCTCGACAAGGTCAACCCCGGTGCCTGGTTCGGCTCGAAGTTCGCAGAGAAGCTCGGCGCCGAGAAGGTCATGATCCAGAAGTCGGGCTACTACTCCCGCTCGGCCCCGCCCAACGACGCCGACCTGGCGCTGATCAAGGAGTGCACCGACCTCGCCGTCGACTGCGCGCTGCGCGGCGAGTCCGGCGTCATCGGCCACGACGAGGAGAACGGCGACGTGCTGAGCGCGATCGCATTCGACCGCATCGCCGGTGGCAAGGTGTTCGACATCACGCAGGGCTGGTACACCGACATGCTGACGGGCATCGGCCAGGCGATCCCCGCGAAGGCCGAGACCCACTGACCCACCGACCACGAACAGCACGGGGCGCATCCGGTTCGGATGCGCCCTTTCGTCTTCCCCTCAGCGGCGGCCGAGCAGCTTCGCGATGAACGCGACGATGCCCGCCACGATCGCGCCGAGCCCCACACCCGTGGCCGCGCCGACGCCGTAGCCGACGCCCAGCCCCGCCCTAACGCCCCGCTCGGCCACTTCCTGTTTGACCATCGCCGGCTCGGGTTCGGCCGCCTTGGCGAGCAGGAGCGCCTGCGCCGACCGCGCGGCCGCCATCGCCGCTGCCCGGTTGCGCTGCTCATCGATGCCGGATCGCACGCTGGCGTCGGTGCCGATCCATGCGGCCATCATGAGGATCACCGTCGCGACCGTGTTCATCAGCAGCATCGCGATGATGATCGGGCCGAACAGCGACGCGGCCGCGTTGCCCGAGAAGACGCCCACCAGGGTGCCGGCGAGCTGCTGCAGGACGGTGATCAGTAGCGCGCCCAGCGACACGCCGATCAGCCAGGGCCGGGGGTGCGCCTTCTCGTCGGGCAGCACGAGGAAGAGGAATGCCATCAGGATCCAGCTCGCCAGGAACGTCATGAAGATCGTCGCCACGCGCAGCATGCCGTTGATACCCGGCACGTGCTCCAGGCCGAGCCAGCCGACGATCAGGTTCGACGCGCTCGACCCGGCCTGCGCGACCGCGATCCCGACGATGAGGCACAGCAGCAGGCCCAGGAAGATGACGATGTTGGAGCCGATGTTGAGGACGGGGTTGACCTTCCGCTCCTCGTCGACGGGCACCTCGCGCCACATCATGCGCACGGCCCGCTTCAGGTTGCCCACCCATCCGGAGCCCGAGTAGGCGGCCGTCAACAGCGCGACGATGCCGATGCTGCGCCAGTTGTTGAGCGCGTTCTCGACGATCCCGCCGACGGACTCGGCGAGACTACCGTCCTCATCCTCCTCACCCAGCTCCGCATCAGCGCCGCTGAGCACCGAGTCGATGGTGGAGCGCACGCTTTCCAGCAGCTCGGGCTGGAATACGGTCAGCACCATGCCGATCATGGCGAACGTGAACATCAGGATCGGCACCAGGGAGAGCACCGAGAAGTAGGTGATGGCGCCGGCGAACTGCCGCCCCAGGCGGATGTTGAACCGCTTGTTGGCCGCCATCAGGTGGGCGACGGGCGGCCATTTGAGAATGTTGTCGAGCCAGGCTTTCACGCCTCGACCCTAGTAGCAAAGCGCGAGCGGGGGCTACACCGCGCGCGAGCGGGGGCTACACCGCGCGGGAGCGGCGGCGGGCCGCGAGTTCGTCGGTGGGGTCCTCGGCCGCAGGGGCGCCGTCGGGGCGCTCGGAGGGCAGCGTCAGCAGCGTGCCCTCGATCTCCTTCCAGACGGAGCTGACGGAGATCATGAACATCCCCTGGCCGCCCTTGGAGAGGTCGAAGAGCTCGTCGGCGCTGGTGACCTCGAACACGCTGAACCCGTCACTGACGAGCGTCACCTCGCTGACGTCCTCGACGCCGCGGGCCTGGAGGTGGTTGACGGCGACGCGGATCTGCTGCAGGGAGATCCCGACGTCGAGGAATCGCTTGACCACGCGGAGCAGGAGGACGTCGCGGAAGGAGTAGAGGCGCTGGGATCCCGAGCCCTCGGCGTCGCGGATCGACGGCACGACGAGGCCGGTACGCGCCCAGTAGTCGAGCTGGCGGTAGGTGATGCCCGCGACGCGGTGCGCCACCTTGCCACGAAATCCTTCGTCGCTGGGCAGCGGGGAGTAGTCCCCGTCGAACAAGGTCTCCTGCAGCTCTGCCACGGTCTCCTCTTTCCATCGCGTCTGGGAGGAACGCTAGCCCCACGCAGACGCGAACCTTCGAGGGACACGCCGGGGCTTTCCCCCGCGCGCCGCCTCCCAGCCATTCTACCCAGCGCGTCCAGCGACGCGCCGGTGCCCGCCGAAGCGCCTCTAGCGGCCCTGCGACTAGGGGTTTTCCTCTTCGGTGAAGTCATCGGCGTTGATCGAGTCGAGGAACTCGCGGAACTCGTTGACCTCGTCCGTGGGGAGTTCGTCAACCTCAACCCCAACTTGATCCATGAGGGTTCGGGGGCACTGGATGGGCCATTCCATCCTGAGTGCGAGGGCGACGGCGTCGCTCGGCCTGGCGTCGATGTCGAGGTCCAGCACCCGGACGCGGGCGTGGAAGACGCCCTCATCCATCTCGGTGATGATCACCCTGCCCGCAGCTTCGCCGGCGAACGCCTCGATCACGTCGGCAAGGAGGTCGTGGGTGAGTGGGCGGTTCAGCGTGTCGTCGTCGCTCAGCTGGAGCGCGATGGCCGCCGCCTCCACGTGCCCGATCCAGATCGGCAGCAACTGGTGGCCCTCCACCTCGCCGAGCAGGAGCACGGGTGCGTCGTCGCCGCCGAGGACGCGAATCCCCATGACCTCCAGGGAGATCATGCCGCGGTCGTATTGGTCAAAGTCATCCATTGATCTGTCCATGCAGTAGAGCGGCGTGGGCCTGCAGCACCACGCGGTACACGTCAGCCACTATGTCAGACGGGGCCCCGTTGCGGCGACGGTAGGGCTCGAGGACCTGCTCGACGAGGGCGGCCTCGGCCACCGCCGCCTGCTGCAGCACCTTGAGCTGACGCAGGTCCATGCCGTAGTGCGACAGGCGCTTGGCCGCCGCGGCGATCGCGACGGCTTCGCGGCCGTAGAGCTGCGTGCCTGGACGGGTTGTGATGATCCGGAGCCGTTCCAGATGGATGAAGGAGGCTTCCCCCAGCTCGGATTCCAGCAGCAACTGGCGTCTGGTGAGCAGCTTCGCGTTCGACGTCCTCCGCTTCTTGGCGGGTGGGTCGGCTTCGGCGGGTACCTGCTCGACCGGTTCGGGCGCCGGGATGGGTTCCTCGCCGCGGTCGATGGCCTCCAGCTCCTCGCGGATCACCTTCAGTGGGAGGTAGCGGTCGCGCTGCGCACGCAACACGTACAGGAGGCGTTCCACGTCCCGCTCGCTGAATCGGCGGTAGCCCGAGGGCTGCTGGCGGTCCGGGGAGATGAGCCCCTCCGCCTCCAGGTACCGAAGCTTCGACACCGAGATGTCCGGGAACTCGCCCCGGATCATCTCCAGCACGCGGCCGATGGTGCGCGCGCCCCCCGCCATTAGGCGGGCCCGGGCTCACCCAGTGCGATCGTCGCCCGATACTTGCCGATCTGGATCTCGTCGGCGGCGCGGATCTGCGCACGGCCGTCGATGAGGGTGCGGTTGATGTAGGTGCCGTTCAAGCTACCCAGGTCTTCGAGGTAGAGGGTGCCCGCGACGCGCACGAACTTCGCGTGGTGCCGCGAGACGGTGATGTCGTCGAGGAAGATATCGGATTCCGGGTGACGACCCACCGTGGTGACGTCGCGATCGATCAGGAAGCGAGAGGCGTCGCCGGTGCCGAGGCGCACCATCAGCAGGGCGTTGCCGGGTGCGAGTCCTGCGACGTGGTCCTGGGCGCGGGGTGGCTGGTAGTCCGTCTTGTCATCCACAACGGCGAACGTCGACGTGTCTCCGTTGTCGAGCGGGGCGCCACAGTTGCTGCAGAACTTCGCGGCCTCGCCGCTTTCCGACCCACACTTTGCGCACGTCATCGAGGACCCTTTCTGCTTTGGCGGAAGGAAAAGTATTCCCTACGCATGCTAACTCTACCGAGGTCGAGCAAACTCGTTGTCGGAAGGTGCGACAGTGGACAGGATTTCTATGTCGTCGGCCTGTTCGATCGTGACGCTACCACCCACGCGGGCCCCTTCGACCTCGCTGACGAGCCCCCCTCGGAACCGCGCGCCGGCCTCCAGGGTGACGGGATCACCGATGGCGTCGATCACGTAGGGCTCCGACAAGGGCACTCCCCCGGCCAGGAGCTGCCCGGCGTCGTCGGCGGTGAAGGCGGTGCGCATGACGACGCGCACCGTATCGTTCAGTTCGATGACCTCCGCCCCGGCGTCCCGCAGCTCCTCGATCGCGTTGAGCAGGAGTTCGGAGGTCATGTTGGCCGCGGGGTCATGGATCGTGATGCGGATGCCGGGACCGTGCGCCGGGGTGATGCCGGCGATGATCTCGAGCTGCTCGAGCCGGTTCTCGGCATCGTCGCGGGCGGCCTCGGCCCGGTCCGCCCCGCTCAGCAGCTCGTCGCGGGTGGCCTCCAGCTCGCGGAGGTCCGCCTCCAGGCGTCGGCTCTCGACGGTGACGCTGTCCAGGAGCTGGATCAGGTCGGCCTGTCGCGCGTTGGCGAACTCCGGCGTGTCCGCCTGCGAACGCAGCGTCCAGGTGATCAACAGCGCGGTGACGAACAGCGCGACGCCCGCGATCAGCTGGCCCTTGCTCGGCCGGAAGAAGGCCGACAGGAGGTCGCGACGCTCACGCATGGAAGATGGCCCTGCGCACGGCGGCGGCGTTGGTGAAGATGCGGATGCCGAGCACGACGACCACGCCCGTGGACAGCTGCGAGCCCACGCCGATCTGGTCGCCGATGAAGACGATCAGTCCGGCGATGAACACGTTGGACAGGAAGCTCACCGCGAAGACCCGGTCGCTGAAGTTGCCCTCCAGATAGGCGCGCGTGCCGCCCAGGATCGCGTCCAGCGCCGCCACGATCGCGATCGGGAAATAGGGTGCGAGGAACGGCGGCAGCGTCGGTTGCAGGACGATGCCCAGCACGATGCCGGCCACCAAACCCAAGAGTGCGAACATCCCTAACCTCCCGTCGCGTGGCGAAGACCCATGCCGGAATCCGCTGCCAGCTCCAACTCGTCCTCCGCCGCGTGTATGTCGAGTGTAAGCCCGTAGTTGAGGCGCAGGTACTGCCACCAGCCGGCACCGCGCGTGGTCGCGAAGCGGCCGGGCAGCTGCTCCGGGTTGCCGATCGCCTCCACCGTGTACGGCGGGCTGAGTGAGACGTAGTCCACGGTGATCGCCGCGCCCGCGGACCGGATCGGGGTCTGCGTCGTCACCCTCCGCCCGTTGATCGCCACCGCCTCGGCCCCGGCCTCGAAGAGGGCGTTGACGAGGTAGCTGAGGTCCGAGTCCAGCACCCGGCCCTGCGACGTGGTTGCGTCGGGCGCATCGTCGGCGGTGACCACGATGCCCGGCCCCGTCACGGCCACGGCACCCGAGAGGAGCTCCGCCCGGGCCAGCGCTTCGCGACCCTCGTCGTCGGGGAGGAAGCTCGCGGACAGCGCAGCGACGTCGGCCTCGGCCTCGGTGAGCCGCTCCGAGAGCGCGTCCTGGTAGCTGCGGGCATCCTGCACCTGCACGAGGAGCTGGTCGCGCTCGGAGGCTTCCAGGTCCCGGCTCGTGACGGTCTGGACGACGGCGTAGGTCAACAGCGCGACGATGAGCGCCGTCGACAGGAAGGTGATCCAGCCCGTGCGGCGCGGCGCCGTCGTCGAGCGGTATTCCGGCTCCAGCGCGCCCTCCGTCAGGTTCCTGAGGAGGTCCATGGACTGGTCAGGGCGACGCGTCACGCGGGTGGCTCGACCTCGCCCCGGCGGGAGTCGCCCACGATCTGGACGAGCTCACGCAGGTACAGGAAGCCCGCACCCCAGTAGAGGACTGCACCGACCAGTGCGATGACCCAGCCGACGGTGTAGACCCAGTCGATCTCGATGTACACGCCGAGCAGGATGATCGGGAACGCCATCAGCAGCGCGAACGTGGCGGACTTGCCGATCCAGTTCACCGCCAGCTGGTCGCGTCCGTGGCGGCGCAGCAGCGGGTAGAGGGCCAGCAGCAGGAGGTCCCGGAACAGGAGCACCAGGACGAACCACCACGGCAGGATGTCGCGGAACAGGAGCGCGAGGATCGTCGCGAGGATGTAGAGCCGGTCGGTGACCGGGTCGAGCATCGCCCCAAGTTTCGAGGTCTGCTTCAGCTTGCGCGCGAGGTAGCCGTCCAGCCAGTCCGTCGCCGCGGAGACGACGAGGATGATCAGGGCCGGCAGGTCCTGGCCGGCGATGATCAGCCAGGTGAACACCGGGATCGCCGCCAAGCGCGCGAAGGACAGGATGTTCGGCACCGTGAAGACTCTGTCCGTATCCCATTGTTCAGCCACGCCCGCAATCCTAGCTGAGGGGTGCGGATCGGTACTGCCGCAGCACGCGGGGGCCGACGACCTCCCAGGAAAATCTCTCGGCGATCGCCCGCGCGCCGGACACGTCAGGCGGGAGCGCCAACCGCTGCGCCAGTGCGCGTGCGCCGGCGTCTGCGTCGCCGGGCCGGAACCAGGTCACGACGTCCGCGTCGCCGAGGACGTCCCGGAACGCGGGCAGCTCCGAGGCCACGAGCGAGCAGCCGTGCGCGAGCGCCTCGACGAGCACGAGCCCGAACGACTCCCCGCCCAGGTTCGGGGCGACGACGACGCGCGCCCCACGCAGTTGATCGGACAGTTCGGCGTCGGTGGCCTGCGGCAGCAACTCGACCGCGCCTTCCCTCCCGTCCCGGTCCCCGCCCGGGCCGACGGCGACGAATCGCGCCCGGCCCGCCAGCAGTTCGGCCATCCGCGCGAACACCGGGTAGCCCTTGCGTGGATCGTCGCGCCGGCCGACGAAGAGGACGGTGGGTATGGCGCCGGTCAGCTTCGGGGCGGCCGGGGGCAGGGTGATCGCGTTGGGGATGATCGTCGGGGTGATCCCCGCGACGAGGCGGGCAGTCTCCGCGGCCGCCGCGGAGACGGCGATGCTGGTTCGCGGCCCGAGGCGCGCCGCACGCCGCCGCAGGACCCAGGCCGCGGCCGACGGCACCGTGAAACTGGCGTGGTGGGTGACGACGAGACGTCGGGCGGCGCGCGCCGCGGCATACGCGATGCCGGGCGTGAGCGGTTCATGCACGTGGACGACGTCGGCGTCGGCCACGAGATCGCGGGCCCGGCGGGCCTGGGCGGGGCGGACGGCGAGGTTCGCCGTCGAGCCGTTGAACGCGAAGGCCCGGGAATCGCCGAGCAGGTGCACCGGCACGCCCCGATCCACCTCGCGACGGCCCGGCGCGACGACGAACGCGTCGTGGCCCTCCTCCACGAGCCAGCGGGCGAGCCCGAGGGTGTGGGTGCCGACGCCGCCGGGGACGTCGAGGGAGTAGGGGCAGACCAGCGCGATCCTCATCGCACCAGGGGCTGCAGCGCCAGCCAGTTGCCGGGGTCGGCGGCGATGGCCGCGCCGAAGCGGTCCGCGAGGCGCTGCGTCGTGGCCGCCGCCCCGCCGGCCGTGTCCACGGTGTCCGAGACCGTCAGCAGTACGGCGGACCGCTGGAAGTGGGTGGTGGTCACCCGCAGGTCGGCGCCGCTCAGCCGGGCCAACAGCGCGGGGCCGGGCGGCATCGTCGAGCGGTTGCCGGTGGGCCACGTCACCTGAGCGCCCTTGCCGCTGATATCACGATCCGCGAGCAGGCACACCAGGCGGCCGGAGCGGACGTCGTCGGTGAGTTTGCGCATCAGGTCGGGCTCGTCGGTGGCGTAGATCGTCATGCCCATGGCCTTCCTCGCATCCCGGAAGCGTTCGAACAGGCCGTCGGGCAGTCGCTCGGCCACGCTGACCACCTCGATGCCGA
>JAAYZP010000278.1 GCA_012514785.1 Propionibacterium sp.
CCGACGGTGGTGGTGCCCACGTGCACCCAACCATCCCGGTAGCGGGGCGCGGAGAGGAGCGCATGGTCGGCGATGAAGCTGTTGTCGTCGATCCGGGTCAGGTGCGGAATGGAGACCAGGGTGGAGATCTCGGTTCCCTTGCCCACCTGTGCACCCAGCAGACGCATGAAGATCGGGGTCACCCAGGAGGCGTACATGAAGTAGGTGGACGTCAGCGTGCGTTCCATGAGCGCCTGCGTGAGCCACAGGGCCCAGCCCGTGGCGCTCTGCGCGGGGTAGTAGCCCGGTCTGATGAACAGCGACAGGACACGCACGGTGGTGATGACCAGCGCGAGCCAGGTGCCGATGGTCAGCAGGATCGTCAGCGGGACCCAGGCGTAGAGGACCGGGAAGAGGGTGGGGTAGCGCTCGATTCCCTGGATCTGGGTGAACACCACGCCGATGCCGGGCGCGAGCGCCAGGAGGGGGAGCAACGTGATCCAGGAGAGGCCTGCGGCATGGAGGAGATGGTTGATGAGGCCGCCGAGACGGTGCACGTTCGGGTCGGTGTGCGCATCCTCCAGCGGCCAGTTCTGTCCGGCCTCACCCAGGGGCTGCAGTGGGGAACCTCCCCAGAGGGTCCAGCTGCCGACGACGCCGGAGGCGTGGGAACCGGGGAGAATCTCGGCACCCTCGCTGATCGTCGTGTCCGGGGAGATGACCGTGCGGGTGCCCACCCGGACATGGTCCTCGATGTCGATCGTGCCCAGGATGAATCTGTCGCCGTCGATCCAGTGGCCGTTCAGGTCGACCTCCGGTTCGACGGAGACGTCGTCACCGATCGTGAGCAGACCCGTGACCGGGGGGAAACTGTGGAGTTCGGCGCGCTTGCCCACGCGGTTGCCCAGGAGCCGGTACAGCGTCCGGATCTGCGGTGTGCCCAGCAGCGCATCCAGGCGCTGGTGGGTCAGGAGCCTCTCGGCGGCCCACACCCGCAGATGCGTCATGCCACCGCGCCGGTAGCTGCCCGGACGCACTCGCCAGGTGAGGAGGCGGGCTCCCGCCGCGGCGACGAGGAACTTGCCGCGGTTGGAGAAGAGCAGAAGCCACCCCACGATGAGCGGTGCCAGGGTGAGCAGGGCGGGTGTTCTCACCCAGCCGGCGTGGAAACCGGCGCTGAGGACCCAGATGACCAGCATCACGCCGATGATGTAGCGCAGGCCGTTGAGGACGTAGAGGGCCAGGACGGTGGTGGCCTGGACCAGTCCGGTGTACCAGGGCAGTGGTTCGGGCATGGGACGGACCGAGGTGTCCGACTCCAGGGAGCTCAGATACCCGGACATCGACTCCAGGGTCCGGTGGAGGTAGAGCTCCGCGATGTTGGCGCCCGGGTAGTCCTGCCGCAGGTCGGTGGCGAGTTTGGCGATGGCGACGGAACTGCCGCCCATGTCGAAGAAGTCGCTGTCCGGGGTGAGGGGGACGGGGCCGAGCTGGTCCCTCCAGCGTTCCGCGAGCCAGGCCAGCTCTGCGGGCAGCTCGGGGGCGTCGTCAAGCGCGCGCGGCAACGGCCAGGGCAGTGCCTTGCGGTCCACCTTGCCGGAGGTCTTGGTGGGCATCTCGTCGAGCACGCAGAGCGTGGGGACGATGCCACCGGGCAGCGTCGCGGCCAACTGGGTCCGGGCGGCGGCGAGGTCGATCGTCATGTCCGGTTCGGCGACCAGGTAGCCGACCAGCACATCGGAACCCGCGGGTGTCTTGTGCAGGGCGGCGGCTCCGACGCGGACGTCGGGGAGCGCGGTCAGGTGGTTGTCCAGCTCGCCGAGCTCGAGTCGGCGGCCGGCGAACTTGATCTGGTCGTCGGCACGGCCCCGGAAGATGAGGCCGTCCTGTTCCGCCTGCACCAGATCGCCGGTGCGGTAGGCACGCTCCCAGCCGAGGGCGGGGAGGGGGGCGTAGACCTCGTCGTCCTTCTCCTTGTCGAGGTAGCGGCCCAGCCCGACGCCGCCGACGACGAGCTCGCCGGTCTCGCCCCACCGGACGGGTTTCTCGTCCTCGCCGACGACGACCAGCTCCCAGCCGGGGATGGGGCGGCCGATCCGCACCGGCGGCTCAGGGGTCATCATCTGTCCACTGACGATCACTGTGGCCTCGGTGGGGCCGTACGTGTTCCAGATCTCGCGGCCGTCGCCGACGAGCCTCTCCACCAGTTCCAGGGGGCACGCCTCGCCGCCGAAGATCAGCAGGCGGACCTTGTCGAAGGCCTCGGAAGGCCAGAAGGCGGCCAGGGTCGGGACGGTGGAGACGACGGTGATGTCCTGCTCGATGATCCAGTCACCGAGAATGTCGCCCGCCCGCACGGTCTCGCGGTCGGCGGCGACCAGGGTCGCCCCGAAGCGCCAGGCGAGCCACATCTCCTCACAGGAGGCGTCGAAGGCGACGGACAGGCCGGCCATGACGCGGTCACGGGGGCCCAGTGGGGCGTCGAGAAGGAACATGCGGGA
>JAAYZP010000279.1 GCA_012514785.1 Propionibacterium sp.
GAAATCGCGCCCTCACCGCAGACCACGACGGTGAATTGATCGGGTGATCCTGGGCGGGCATTCCGGCTCCGAGTGGGTACTCGTCACGGCTGCGGGTCAGCTGCGGTTTTGCACCGCATTCCCCCGTTCCGGGATCTGGTCCGTACGCTATCAGACCTGCTTCGAGGGCAGATCGTCGCCCTGCCAGCCGGACGTCGTCCACCTCGGTAGCCGTCGAGGGTGGATGGGTTCAGGATCCGAGTGCGACGAATGGTCTCGGCCTCAGCGCGGGTGAGGCGTAGCTCGTTTCCGTCCCATGGGGCGGCGTGGTTGCGTGCGCGATGCCCGGATGTAGACCTCAGAAGTCATCGTTCGGCTCATCCTCCGGCATGACGCGTGCAGGCATCAGGGCCACTCGAGTGGCGGCGCCACGGCTGGCCAGCAGCAGTTCCTCGGGGGTGTTGTAGAACAGTGGGATCCCGAGCGCCGCGCAGACGTTGAACACCGTCCCGATCGAAGTGTTCGGGCTGCCATTCTCGATGTTGGAGATGGTTCGCCGGGATACGTGGACACGGTCAGCGAGCCCCTGGGCAGTGAGCCGCTGGTTGATGCGCGCTGTGCGCACGTTGTGCCCCATCAACTCCAGCGCGTCGGTGGCAACTGGCTTCGTGTCGATCTTCTGGCGACCCACCATAACCTCCCATAAAGGGTAATACTTCGCTCACATACTACCATTTGTGTAAAGTATTGCCCACGTGGAGTTCGCTTGGCGGGGGGATTCTGGGGACAAGTGGACTCCATGCACGATCACCACGTCCTCTCGCCTTCCCCGCCGGCGCGGGGGTCGTCGCCCATCTCGGCGTTCTGGCGCTCCTGCTGCGCCTGTTCAGCGCGCTCGGCCAACTCGTCGAGCGGGTCGCCCTGGCCGTCCTTCTGCTCGTTCTCCGGTGCCGGCTGGTCGGAGACCTTCCCCGACAGCCGCTGCCGGCTCTCCGACTGCTGCTCCGCCATCGACCCTCCCGACGGCGTGAGCTCGTCGTCGGGGCACGTCGACGTCGCCAGCACCAGCAGCGCCTGCTGGTAGCGCACCGTCGCGCCGGGCAGGTCGTCGTCGTCGACCAGGGCGTCCGCGCCGCGCTCCAGGGCGGCGGACCAGTTGAGGCGGATCATGCAGTCCCGTTCGATCGGGGCCAGCAGCGCGGCGAGCTCGAAGTCGGCCGCCGAGGCGTCCCACTTCTCCTGCTCGTAGCGGGCCACGCCGCGGTTGAACGGCGCCACCCAGCGCTCGTACGGGGCCACCATGGCCGTCGAATAGTGTTCCTCGGCGCCCAGGGGATCCTCCGCGACGGCCCGGTTTCCCGCGCCCACCGACCATAGGGGCACCGCCAGGAATACCGCCACGGCCAGGAGGCCCGCGGCCAGCAGCCCGGGCAGCACGAGCCATCGCGTGCGGCGTACCATCAGCGCACCTCTTCCAACGCCAGCCGTGCCCGGCGCGCCACGACGGCGACGTCCACTCCCAGCACCGCCGCCGCCGCCAGCGCCAGCAGCCATCCGACGCCGAACCCCGGGTCACCGGCGGCGCCGGTGCCGACCCCGGCGTGCGACGGGGCCCAGCCGGTGAGCGGGCCGGGCGCGGAGCGGTGCAGGTACGTCCCGCCGAGCTCCTCCGCGATGCTGCGCAGCCTCGACTCGTCGATCATCGACCGCTGCGCCACGCCGTCGCGGGTGACCAACTCGTCGGTGTCCACGCGCATCGCCATCACCCCGCCTTCAGCCGTGCCGTAGCCGAGCACCAGGGCGTCGTCGACGAGGCCCGCGAGTCCCGCGAACGACCGAGGCTCGGTCTCCGAGATCTGCTCGCCGTCGCCCAGGTACACCAGGTAGCGGGCCGCGGCGGGGCGCAGCCGCGCCGAGTCGCCCAGCAGCGACTCCGCCAGCGGCACACCCGCGGAGACGTCGGACCCCGTGCCGAAGCCCTCCTCGCGCCAGCCCATCGTGCGGGCGAGCGTGACCACGGCACTCGTGTCCGTCGTCCACGGCGCCGCGATGCGCGCGTCGTTATCCGTAGTCACGACGGTGTAGCGGGCCTCGGGCATCGTCGCCACCAACTCCTCGACGTCGGCGGTGACCCCCGCCATGCGGGGCCGGCCGCCGTCGTAGTCCTGTGCCGCCATCGAGGTGGTGCGGTCGACGATCACGACGACGTCCGCGCCGGTGGGCGGCACCGGAGGCTCCTCGCCCCCGACCCGCGGCTGGAGGCTGACGCCGGCCAGCAGCAGCACCACCGCGAGCCGGGCCCACGTCGACGGCGAGCGCAGGGTGCCGCGATGCCACCACGCGATGGCCACGACCGCTGCCAGCGCCAGCCCCAGGAGCACGGGATCCGGGTCGAACCTCACGCCATCCCCCTCCTCCGCGCGAACGCCGCGCCGACGACGCCCACCATCGTGAGCCCCACGCCCGGCCACAGGAGGTCCTCGGCCTCCAGCCGCGCGGGCCCCTCCAGCTCGCGGCGCTGCGTCGCTTCCACCGCCTCGACGATGTCGCCCAGCGGCATGTTCGGATCCAGCAGAAGCGTGTCGCCGCCGGTCAGCCGCACCTGCTCGGTGAGTTCGTGGGTGGCGGTCACCGTGTTGTCGTTGGGCGTGATGCCGAAGACCAGCACGCCGTCATCCGCCGCCATCGCGGCCGCCTCGTCGAGGGAGTAGAGGCTCCTGCCGGAGGTCTGGTTGTCGGTGGCGAGCACGACGGTCCGGGAACGGTCGGGGTCGCCGTCGAAGCGTTGCAGGCAGCTGACAAGCCCGTCGCCGATCAGGGAGCTGCCGACGTCGCCCAGCCCCGTGCCGGGAACGCGGCGGCCGGTCATCTCCCGGGCCTCCGACGCCAGCTGTTCCCGGACGAAGGAGGCGTCGTCGGTCAGCGGGAACCCGGTCACCGCGGCGGAGTCGAACAGCACGAGCGCGAGCCGTTCGCCCTCCAGGTGCCCGGCCAACTCGCCGAACGCGCCCAGCACGTCGCGCACCACCCGCTGCATCGAGCCCGACACGTCCATGCACAGCACGACGTCGCGGTTGCTTCGCTGCGCCGACTGCGCGTCGACGTCGACGGGTCGCGCCACCAGCATCGACACCCCCGCCGCCGCCACGGCCAGCGCCGTCGCCTCGACGACCGCCCAGCGGAGCCGGCGGCGCGCGAGTGCGCGGAACCGCGGCAGGGAACGCAGCCGGGCAGCGGCCGCGAACGGCAACGCGCCGCCCGGTACCCGGGGCCGCCGTCGCCACAGGACGGCGATGACCGCCACCGCCGTCAGTACCAGCAGGACGAGCGCGCCCCACCACGGTTGCGTCAGCGCCACGATGCCACCACCTCCTCGGATCGGGCCCCGAACGCCCCGACGTCGGGCGAGGCCGACGGGGCGAAGCACGCCTCCTGCATGTCGGTGACGAGCGCGGCGACGGGCCCCAGCCGCGGGTCGATCCGGGCCGCGGCACGGAGCTGCGCCGGGCTCGAGTAGTCGGCGTCCCCGTCGGAGGCGGTGCCGACGAAGCGCCGCACCGTCCGGCTCATTGCGCGGCACGCGGCCTGCGGGTCGTCATGGGCTGCGTCGTCGCGCAGCTGCCCGAGTGCGGCCGTTCGGAGCCGATCCAGCGAGGTGTCGGCGGCGATGGGCGCGGGCCGGAGTGCGCGCCACCTGAGTATCCCGAGCGCGAGCACCAGCAGCGCCGCGAGCGCGCACGCTGCGACGAGCGCCCACCAGTGGGGCGGGTAGTCCACCACGGGGTGGATGGGTGGGATCTCAAGCGGCACGGCGCACGCTCCTGACCAGCGACAGCACCTGCGGCACCACCGGCTCGTCCGGGGCCAGGGTCGTGCTGCGGATCGAGAGCCGGGACAGCGCGGCCGAGCGGCGCGCGGCGCGGGCGGCGACGTCGGCCAGCCACTCGTCGCGCAGAGTGCGGTCCCGCAGCCGTGGGAGTGGGCGCTCGTTGTCGACGCCGAACAGGGGGTGCTCCAGGGCGGGGTCGGTGGGGTCGATGTCGGGGACCACCACCACGAGCACCTCGTGCTGCACCACCAGCCGCCGCAGCCGGGCCTCGAGGTGCGCGTCGATCTCCACGTCACCGCAGACGATCGCGACGATGCCCCGCCGCCTCGTGACGGTGGCCGCCGTGTCCAGCAGCCCGGCGAGGTCCGCGTCCGGGGACGTGGGGGTCGACGAGCGTTCCAGGGCCGTGAGCATCCGCTCGACGTGCACCGCCCGCGACGTTGGCCGGGCGCTCACCGTCGCTCCGCCGCGGTGGATGACGCCGACGTAGTCGCCGTGCGCCAGCGCGAGGCTCGCGAACGTGGCCGCCGCGTCGAGCGCCAGGTCGCGCTTCACCGTCCCCGCCGACGCCATCGCCGCCATGGCGCGCCCCGTCTGGGCGGCCAGCAGCAGCGTCGCCCGGCGCTCGGCCACGTGGCGCTTGACCAGCAGCGAGCCCCGGCGGGCGGAGGCCTTCCAGTCGATGTCGGCCACGTCGTCGCCGCGGGCGTACTCGCGGAGGTCGTGGAACTCCAGGCTGCGGCCCGCGTTCACCGACGCGTGGACACCCTCGGCCCACCCGCCCACCTTGTGGCGGGTGGCAAGTGCCACCTGGGTCTGGATGCGCGTGAGTCTGGCCATGGCTAGGGGGTGGGCACCGCGTCGAAGACGGCGTCGATGAGGCCCTCCACGCGGATCTGCTCCGCCTGGGCCTCGAACGTGAGCATCATCCGGTGGCGCAGGATGGCGTGGCGCATGGCGACGATGTCGTCCGGCACCGCGTGGTCACGGCCCTCCAGCAGCGCGCCCGCGCGCGCCACCTGCAGGAAGGCGATCGACGCGCGAGGGCTCGCCCCGTACTCGATCCAGCGGGCGTGTTCGGTGGGGAGGAAATCGGCGGGGCGACGCGTGACGCCCACGAGCTCGACGATGTAGCGCTTGAGCGCATCGTCGACGTGCACCCGCTCGGTGAGCTCCCGCAGCCGATGCACGTCGTCGATCGTCGCGACAGCGGGCGCGGCCTCGGTGAAGACCCCACGCTCCACCCGCCCCAGCACCTCGAACTCGGCGTCCGGGGTGGGGTAGTCGATCACCTCCTTGAGCAGGAAGCGGTCCATCTGCGCCTGGGGCAGGACGTAGGTGCCCTCCTCCTCGATGGGGTTCTGGGTGGCCATCACGACGAACGGGTCCGGCAGTGGGTGCGTCTCGCCGCCGATGGTGGTCTGGCGCTCCTGCATCGCCTCCAGCATCGCCGACTGGGTCTTCGCGCTCGACCGGTTGATCTCGTCGAGGAGGACGAAGTGGGCGTGCACGGGCCCGAGCTCGATGTGGAACTTCGCCGTCGACGGGTCGAACACCTCGGTGCCGATGATGTCGCTCGGCAGCAGGTCCGGGGTGCACTGGATGCGGGCGAAATTCGCGGCCACCGAGCGCGCCAGGGTGGAGGCGGCCAGGGTCTTCGCCAGCCCCGGCACCGATTCGACGAGGATGTGGCCCCGCCCGAGCAGGGTGGCCAGCAGCGAGCGGCGCAGCCGGTCCTGGCCGACGACGACGGCGTCGAAGTAGCGGCCGAGCGCGTCGAGCTTGGCTCGCGCCCAGTCGAGTTCGGACTGCTCCAGGGTCATTCGGGTTCTCCTTCGGTCGGGGTCCACAAGTGGTCGAGGCGGTCGCTGCGCCGACGGCGTGCGAGTGCGGCTTCCGTGACACGCGGTGCCGGGGCGACGACGACCGCCCGGTCCGGTCGCGCGCCGACCGCGGCCCGCAGCGCCCCGAGGACGGGCATGCCGATGAGCGCGACGACGGCGGCATTGGTGACGGCGCGCACGAGGTCGAGCGCGGCGGACGTGGCGGCGGTGTAGTCCACCAGCCGGCGCAACGACTCCCAGGGGCCCGCGCCGGGCAGGAACCCGCCTGCGTCGACGGTGGTCTCGCCGGCCCAGCCGACCGCGTTGAGCACGAATCCGGTCGCGAGTGCGAGCGGGAAGCAGAGCGCGACGGCGACCGGCCAGGCGACGGCGCGCCGCAGCGGCCGGAGCCACCCGCCGGCCGCACCCCACAGACCCCAGGCGAGCGACTGCCCTACGAGTGGTTCGGCCACGAGCCCGAGCGGCACGGAGGATCCGAGGCAGGCGAGCGA
>JAAYZP010000280.1 GCA_012514785.1 Propionibacterium sp.
GAAACGGCCGGCCACCCCAAATGGGTGACCGACCGCTCGGCGGAGACTGAGGCTCAGGCGCAGCTCCACGGCTGGGTGCCGCGCTTGGCGTAGAGGCGGTTGGCCACGGTGATCTGCTCTTCCCGGGTCGCCTGGTGCGGGTACGCCGCGAAGTCCTGACCGTTCACCGAGCGCCAGGTGGCGAGGTTGAACTGCAGGCCGCCGTAGTAGCCGTTGCCGGTGTTGATGTTCCAGCGGTTGGTGGACTCGCAGCGCGCGATCCGGTCCCACATCGCGGCGCGCGACAGGTCGAGCGCCTTGCCGCTGCTCGGCGGGGTGGAGGCGGAGCTGGAGCTGGACGATGACGAGCTCGAGGAAGAGCTGGACGAGGACGAGCCGGAGTTCGACGTCGCTTTCGGCGCGGGCTTGGGTGCGACCCGGGTGCCGACGGTGGTGACCTGCGTCACCGGCTCCTTGACCACGGTCTCGGAGGCCAGCTCGCTGGTCTGCAGCTCGCCGTCGTGGAAGGTCTCGGTGTAGGTCTCACGCTTGAGCCCCACCACGCCCTTCGTGGTGACCTCGGACTTGCCCTTGTCCATCCGGCTGGAGTTCACGGATGACGTCTTGAACGCGATCTCCTTGTCGACGTCCTTGGACTTCACCTCGACGTCGACGTAGGTGATCTCCATGCCCTGCACGAGCAACTCGCCCGCGTCGGGGGTGACGATGTCGTCGGAGTCCGGGGTGATGTCGGCCTCGTCGAGGACGTCGCCGACGGTGCCGGCCAGGCGGATCGCCGTCTCCTCGCCGCCGGCGATGAGGGTGACGTCCTTGGCGGTGATGATGTCGATGCTGAGCCCGTCGCGGCCGATGGCCGCGGATCGGGAGGCGGAGAGCTTGGAGTCGGCCGCGTCCAGGTCGAGGTAGCCGAGGGCTTCCTCCACGGTCTTCGCCGTGGTCCAGACCTCGCGGGTCGAGCCGTCGACGGTGAGGTCCAGCGGACGGGCCACCAGCACGGTGATCTCCATGTCGTCGCTGATCCGCGTCTCGATGCCGGGGAGGACGACGTCGTGTTCGGAGAGTTCGATGCCCTCGAGGTCCAGCACGCCACCGACGGTCTTCTCACGCACCGCGATGTTGGTGGTGGCGCCGTCGACGGTGAGTGCGACGTCGTTCGTCTGCAGCGCAGTGGCGACTCCAACGGTCGCCACCAGTGCGAGGGCGGAACCCGCCGCAATCGCAGGTACGAGCAGTTTGGCCATGGTTGGTTCTCCAGTTTGACTAGGTTGCTTGAACAGAGTAACCCGGTTCCTGAGAGGAAACCAAAAGATTCTCAGCAAGAGTTGGCAACTCGGTTGCCAAATCGAGGAGTATCCTGGGGAGATGAAGGAGCGCAACGTCGCCGTCGCCATGGGATTCCTCCCGCTGGCGCTCGCCACCGTGCTGGTGATCACCAACGGTGCGCACCCCGGCTGGCTGCTCGTCATCGCCCTTTTGGCCGCGCTCCTCGGCGCCTACATGCTCCGCCGCGGACGGCACACCCCGTGGGTGGTGGCCGACGCCCGCCGGGGGCCGGGCCACGCCGTCGTGTTCTGGAAGCCCGGCTGCATGTACTGCGAGCGGCTGCTCCGAGCGCTCCGCCGCGACCACGACATCACCTGGGTCAACGTGTGGCGAGACAGCGCCGCCAACGCCGAACTCCGCCGCTTGAACGACGGCAACGAACTCACCCCGACGGCGCTGGTCGGCGATCGCGTGCTGCGCAACCCCAGCGCGGACGAACTCCGCAGCGCCTTGCGATAACCCGTTGCCACGAGCCCATGGACCTGACGCCCGCATGCAGGTACCGTCGTTGCATGCGACGACGGATAGCCCTGACAGCGGCGGCCGCGCTGGCTCTGGCGGCCTGCGGCACGGACACCCCGGAAGCCCCGGAGAGCACACCCGCGGAGACGCCCACCGCGGCGGCCACGGACGACGAGACCGCCGAGCCGGCCGAGACTGAGACGGCGGCGGCACCCGAGGAGCCCGCCGAAGCACCGTCGCCCCCGCCCGCAGGGCCGCCGGTCACCGACTTCGATGCCACCGAGCACGCCACGTTCGACGAACCCTGGGCGCTGGAGTTCCTCCCCGGCACCGACTACCTCGCCGTCACCGAGCGCGGGGGCGCCATCAAGCTGCGCAACCAGGCCACCGGTGACATCGTCGACGTCGACGGCGTCCCCGACGTGCACCACGCGGGCCAGGCCGGCGTGCACGACCTCATCGTCGCCCCCTCGTTCGAGGACGACGGCGCCGTCTACCTCAGCTGGGTGCAGCACACCGGGCAGGGTCCGCACGGCGTCGTCGCGCGCGGCACCCTCGACGTCGACGCCGGCGCCCTGACCAACCTCGCGACGATCTGGGAGCAGGACGTCACGCAGGGCAACGGCCACTTCAGCCTCCGCATGGTGATCCAGGGCGACCACCTCTACCTCACCTCGGGCGACCGCCAGGACATGGACCCCGCGCAGGACCACGGCAGCAACCTCGGCAAGATCCTGCGCCTCGCGCTCGACGGCACCCCCGCGGAGGGCAACCCGTTCGGGGACGAGGGCGTGGAGTCGTCGTTCTGGAGCATCGGCCACCGCAACCCGCTGGGGATCGCGTTGGACGTCGACGGCAACCTCTGGTCCTCGGAGATGGGCCCGCAGGGCGGCGACGAGCTGAACTACATCGTCGCCGGGGAGAACTACGGGTGGCCCGAGGCCTCCATGGGCATCCACTACAACGACCGCCCGATCACCGACCACACCGACGGCGACGGTTTCCGCGCGCCGGCCGCGTACTGGGTGCCGTCGATCTCGCCGGGCAATCTCATGATCTACCGGGGCGAACTGTTCACCGGCTGGTACAACAACGCCATCATCGGCGGCCTCTCCGGCCAGAACCTCACCCGCCTGACCCTCGACGGCGAGTCCGCCGAAGTTGCGGACGAGTGGAACATGGGGGCCAGGATCCGCGCCGTCGAGGAGGCTCCCGACGGCGCCATCTGGGTCGCCTAGGACCGC
>JAAYZP010000281.1 GCA_012514785.1 Propionibacterium sp.
CGTGTTGATGCGGAAGTAGGCCTGGAGCGGGATGTCCACGTGCACGCCCTTCGGCACGTAGATGAAGGAGCCGCCGGACCACACGGACGTGTTCAGCGACGCGAACTTGTTGTCGCCGACCGGGATGACCGTGCCGAAGTACTCCTTGAAGAGCTCCGGGTGCTCCTTCAGGGCCGTGTCGGTGTCCAGGAAGATGACGCCCTGGCGCTCGAGCTCGTCGTTGATCTTGTGGTAGACCACCTCGGACTCGTACTGGGCGGCAACACCGGAGACCAGGCGGGCCTTCTCCGCCTCGGGGATACCGAGACGGTCGTAGGTGTTCTTGATGTCCTCGGGCAGGTCATCCCAGGTCTGGGCCTGCTTCTCCGTGGAACGCACGAAGTACTTGATGTTGTCGAAGTCGATGGTGGAGAGATCAGCGCCCCACGTCGGCATCGGCTTCTTGTCGAAGAGCTTGAGTGACTTCAGGCGCAGGTCGCGCATCCACTGGGGCTCGTCCTTGATGTCCGAGATGTAGTTGACGACGTCCTCGCTGAGGCCGCGCTTCGCGGAAGCGCCCGCCTCGTCGGAGTCGTGCCATCCCCACTCGTACTTGGAGAGCGCTTCGAGATGCTCGTCCTGCGTGGCGCCGAGGCCCGGCGCCTTGGGTGCAGTCTGGGTCATGGAATCACTTTCTTCTTGGGATCGGGGTGGGCAGCGGCGCCGGGATGTGCGTGGTGCACAGACCGTCGCCATGGGCGATGGTGGCCAGCCGTTGGACGTGGGAGTCCAGCAGTCGGCCGAAGAGTTGGGTCTCTATCTCGCAGAGGATGGGGAACTCCGCCGCCACGTCGGCTACCGGGCAGTGGAACTGCACGATCTGCTGACCGCCGCGGACCTCCCGCAACCCCGCAGCGTAGTGCTGCGACTCAAGCGCCTCGACGAGGTGCTCCGCCGCGGACCGCTCGGGGTGCCGCTCGCGGGACGCGTGGAATCGCTCCTCGATGGCGGCGACGCGCTCCTCGGCGACGTCGTGCAGCTCGGGTGCGCTGAGCCGACGCATGGCCGCCAGCGCGATGGCGTCGTAGGAGTGCTGGAACTCCGCGCGGCCCGCGTCGGTGAGAACGAAGACCTTCGACGGCCGCCCGCGGCCACGGGGGCCGTAGACGCGTTCGTCGCGGGAGATCAGCACGCCCTCGCCGAGCAGCGTGGCCAGGTGGCGACGGACGGCGGCAGGGGTCAGGTCGAGCGCGTCAGCCAGCTGTTTGGCTGTCTGCGGCCCGTTGTGCAGGATCAAGTGCACAACCCTTTCCCTCGTCGGGGCGTCCATCTGCATACTCCTTGAAAGAATTACTAAACGTAATCCTTGCCAATTTTGGCGCAGAATTCAAGCAAGGGTTGCCTAAGTGGTCTCCGGCTGGGCAGCGGGCCGGATCGAGGGCCAGATCTGCCCCAGCAGATCGGCAGCGGTCACGACGCCGAGGATCCGCGGGTCGCCCTCGTCGGGGATGATCGCGACGAACTGCGAACGCGTCGAGCGCATCAGATCCAGGGCCTCCTGCAGCCTGGCGGATTCGCCCAGCTGCGCCACCTGCCGCGCGAACGACGACACGGGCTCCGAGGGGTCGGTCATCAGCGTGTCGCGCACGTGCACGAGGTGCGGCTGCGACGGTGCCGAGCCGGGTCCGGCCTCGATCAGGATGCGGAAGTGCCCGGAGTCGAGGGCCGCCCGCTGGATATCGCCGACCGTCGCGTCGTGAGGGACCGTGGTGGCCGGAGTACCGCGGTCGGCGATCAGCTCGCCCACCGAGGCATGTTCGAGGCGGATGATCTGGGAGATCTGCGTCGCCGAGCCCTCGTCGAGGGTGCCCATCTCGGTGGAGTGCTCGATCAGGTTGTGCAGCGTCTCGGAGTCGTAACCGCGCGCCGCGGCCCGGTACACGGGCTCGGCCCCGGCCCGCTCCACGAGGCGGTTGGCGGCGTCGTTGATCCAGGTCAGCAACCACCGGAACGCGGTGATGTAGGCGTTGGCGGGGACCGCCACCATCTTCGCCGACTGCTCCGGGTGCGTGATCGCCCAGGACTTCGGGGCCATCTCACCGATCACGAGGTGCAGGAACGTCACGATGAACATGGCCAGCGCGAACGCGAGGCCGTCGGCAACCACGCTCGGCAGGTTCAGCATCTCGAGCAGCGGCAGGATGGCGCTGTGCACGGCCGGTTTCGTGATCGCGCCGAGCGCGAACGTCGCCGCCGTGATGCCGAGCTGTGCGCCCGCCAGCATGAGGGTCAGCTCGTTCATGGCGCGCAGCGCGGCGCGCGACGAGCGGCTCGTGCCCGCGGTCTCCTCCAGCCGCTGCCGGCGCGCGGCCAGCAGCGAGAACTCGATCACGACGAAGAACGCCGACAGGACGATGATCGCCGCGGTGATGAGTGCGGTCCAGTACCAAGCCATCAACGCTCACCCTCGTCCAATACCTCGTCGAGCAGTTCCAGGCGCACCGAGCTCGGCACGTGGCGCTCGACCGCTTCGACGGTCAGCCGCAGCTTCCGCGCGACGGGCTCGTCCTCGTCGGCGTACTCACTGGGGTCGACCGGCAACTCGATGTCGTGCACCTCGCCCTCGGCGGGCAGCCCGCCCAGGGACGAGATCAGGAGACCGGAGACCGTCTCGTAGTCGCCGTCGGGCAGGTCGTGCCCGATGGCGCGCTCCACCTCGTCGAGGTGCGCGTCGCCGTCGACGATCCACTCGTCGTCGTCGGTGGGCAGGATCTCGTCCTGCTGGACGACGTCGTGTTCGTCGGAGAAGTCGCCGAAGATCTCTTCGGCGAGGTCCTCGATGGTGATCAGGCCGGCGAAGCCACCGTACTCGTCGATGACGCAGGCGAGCTGCTCGTCGTGCTCGCGGAGCTCCGCCACCGCATCGGGCAGCGGCATCAGCTCGGGCACGACGACGACGTCGCGCATCACCTGCGTCACGGGTGCGCCGTCCGGCAGTTCGGTGCCCAGGATGTCGGTCATGTCCACGACGCCGAGCGGGCCCTCGTCGGCGTCGACGACCGGGTAGCGGGTGTGGTGGGTGGCCATCAGCGCGCGCACCTCCCCCAGCGTCGTCGTCGGGGAGACGAAGTCGGCGCGCGACCTCGGCACCATCGCGTGTTCGACGTCCTGGTCGGGGAAGTCCAGCATGCGGTCGAGCATGAGGAACTGTCCGTCCGAGAGGTCGCCGCTCTCGCGGGAGGTGGAGACGATGTACTAGAGGTCCTCGGCCGTGGCCGCGGAGTCCAGGTCGTGCACCGGCTCCATCTTCGCCAGGCGCAGCAGCGAGTTGGCCGACCAGTCGAAGAACCGGATCAGCCAGCCGAACACCAGCAGGTAGATGTGGGTGGAACGCGACAGCCACAGCGCGCTCTGCATCGGCGCGGCAATGGTGTAGTTCTTCGGGAAAAGTTCACCGAAGATCATCGTGGCGATCGTGGAGATGACCAGCGCGAGCACGGTGCCCACGCCGATACTCACGGCCCGGGGGATCCCGACGCCGCCGAGCAGCGTGCCGAGCGACTCACCCACCAGTGGTTCGGCCACGAACCCGATGAGCAGGCCCGTGACGGTGATGCCCAGTTGGGCGCCGGAGAGCATGAAGGACAGTCGCTGGGTGATGCCGAGCGCGCGGACGGCCCTGGCGTCGCCGTCGGCGGCGAGGGTGCGGAGTTTGACCCGGTCCACCGACATGTAGGCGAACTCCTGGGCAACGAAATACCCGGTCGCAACGATCAGGACCAGGATGACGACGAGGCCGAGCAGCAGAGTGAGGGCGGCTGAGATCACCTGTCACCTCGCGGGCTACTCGGAGGCTCCGAGTCAGTCGGTTGAGAAGGCTCCATGAGCGCTGGCAGTACCTCTTGTTACAGGGCCCTCTCCTGTTCAAGGGCCACGGATGGATTGGAGTATAGCCACTTCGGGCCGTCACGCCAGATGCCCTAGGGTTGGACAATGACCAACGCCATGGCTGCGAGAGACCTGCGGCTCGACTTTGGCACCAAGCGCGCGCTCGACGACCTCACGCTCACCGCGGAGACCGGGAAGGTGACCGCGCTCCTCGGGCCCAACGGTGCCGGCAAGACCACATTCATCCGCTGTTGCACCGCATTGCTCACCCCGGATGCCGGCGAGCTCACCATCTTCGGGCACGCCCCGGGCTCCGATGAGGCCCGCGTGCTCGTCGGCCTGATGCCGCAGGCCACCGGTGCGTGGGCCGCGGTCACGCCATCGCGGCTGCTGCGCTACCTCTCGGGGCTCTACGCGGATCCCCAGCCCGTCGACGCGCTGATGGACCTGTTCGGCATCCACGACTTCGCCGACACGCAGTACCGCCGGCTCTCCGGCGGCCAGCAGCAGGCCGTCAACCTCGCCGGGGCCCTGATCGGGCGCCCCGCGCTGCTCTTCCTCGACGAGCCCACCGCGGGCCTCGACCCCCGTGCGCGCAAGTCCACCTGGGACGTGATCGCCGCGGTGCGCGACTCCGGCGTGGCGGTGCTGCTCACCACCCACAACATGCAGGAGGCCGAGGAGTTGGCCGACGAGGTCGCCATCATCCACCGCGGCAGGGTCCGCGCCTCCGGCAGGGTCGGGGACTTCACCACGGACAACGGTTCACTCGAGGCCGCGTTCCTCACCCACACGGAGGATGTGTCATGAGCCTGGACTTCACGCCCCGCCCCGAGGCGGCTCCGCGCGGCCGGCAGGTCTGGATCCACGGGAAGATGGAAGCCGGACTGATCCTGCGCAACGGCGAACAGCTCATCCTCGCGATCATCTTCCCGATGATGGTGCTCGTCGGCGGCCGCTACATCGGTGACCGCCTGAGCCTCGGCTTCCAGGAGCTCGCGCCGTCGGTGCTCGGGATGGTGATGTGGTCCTCGGGCCTGACCACCCTGGCCATCGCCACCGGCTTCGAGCGGCGCTACAACGTGCTGGAACGTCTGGCCGCCACGCCGCTGGGACGCGACGGCATCCTGCTCGGCAAGGCGCTCTCGATCGCGATGATCACCTTCGCGCAGATCGTCATCTTCGCCGTCGCCGGCCTCATCCTCGGCTGGCGCCCCCAGTTCGACCCTCTCGCGCTGCTGGTGGCCATCGTCGTCGTGGTCCTCTCGATGGGCGCGTTCATCGGCCTCGGGCTGGCGCTCGCCGGGTCGCTGAAACCTGAGCAGACGCTGGCCATCGCCAACATGCTCTACCTCGCCGGCCTGCCGCTGGGCATCATCGTGCCGCTGTCGCTCTTCCCCGGCTGGGCCCAGATCCCGCTGTCCCTGCTCCCCACCGCCGCCCTCGGCGAGACGCTGCGTGCGGCCTCGGCCGGCGAGGTGCTGTGGCTCCCGCTCCTCGTCTCCGCGGCGTGGTGCGTCTTCGCCGCCTGGCTGGCACGAAAGGTGTTCCAATGGATGTCCTGACCCCCACCAAGCCGCGCAATGTGCGGCGCGAGAAGACGATGCGCATCTGGCTCTGGATCTCGCTCGTGGCCAACATGGGCATCGTCGTCACCGGCGGCATCGTGCGCCTCACAGGCTCGGGCCTGGGCTGCCCCACCTGGCCACGCTGCACCGACGACAGCTTCGTCGCCCACCCCGAACTGGGGATCCACGGCGCGATCGAGTTCGGCAACCGGACGCTGACGTTCGTCCTCGTCGCCGCCGCGCTCGGCGCGTTCATCGCCGTCATCCGCGCCGTCGGGCCCTTCACGAAGCTGTTCTGGATCACGCTCGGCGTCGGCATCGGCATCATCCTGCAGGCCGTCGTCGGCGGCGTGCTGGTGTGGCTCAACCTCGACCCGACGCTGGTGTCCATCCACCTGATCCTCTCGATCGCGCTCATCGTCGTCTGCGTGTGGGCGCTCGTACTGGCCTACCGGCGCGAGCCGACGCCCGTGGGCCCCGCCGTGCGCGCCCTCACGGTCGTGACCTTTGCGCTGGTGATGCTGAGCATCTGGGTGGGCACGCTGACCACAGGCGCCGGTCCGCACGCGGGCGACGCCGACTCCCCGCGCAACGGGCTGGACATCGAGTGGATCGCGCGGCTCCACGCGATGAGCGCCTGGCTGGTCGTGCTCGCGACGCTGGCGTGCGTCGTCGTATTCCACCGCGCGCGCCTGGCCTACCCGCAGCGTGTCAGCCTGCTGCTGTTCGCGACGGTGCTCCTCCAGGGCGCCATCGGCTACCTGCAGTACTTCCTCGGGATCCCCGTCGGCATCGTGTGGATGCATATGGTGGGACTCGTCCTCCTGACCGCCGCTGCCGCCTGGCAGCTGTTCACCACGAAAGCCGAGACCCCATGACGCTGCCCGCCTTCGCTGACTACACGCCGGAGCGCTACCGGAACGAGATCGAGGAGGCCATGGCCCACCAGCGCGACGGGCTGGCCGCCCTGCGCGACGATCCGTCCCCAGCGACGCTGGGCACTGTGCTGGAGGCCTGGGAGGACGCGCGCGCCCCGCTCAACCTCATCCTGTCCGCGTTCTACACCGTGCGCTCCTCGGACACCACCGACGAGATCGACGCGATCGCCGAGGACTTCGCTCCCCGGCTCGCCGCGCACTCCGACGCCATCTCGCTGGACCGCGGCCTCTACGAGCGGCTGAAGCAGCTCGACGCGAGGATCGCCGCCGGCGAGGTCGACGCCGACGAACAGGACCGCTGGCACGTGAGCGACCTGCTCGAGGATTTCGAGCGCGCCGGCGTGGCCCTGGCCGACGACGACCAGGAGCGGCTGCGCGCCCTCAACCAGCGGCTCGCCGAGCTGGGCTCGCAGTTCCAGCGACTCAACCGGGAAGCCCGCAACGCCGCGACCCTGCACGTCACGCAGGAGGAGCTGGCGGGGCTCTCGCCCGCCGAGATCGCCTCGCTGGCCGACGGTGACGGCTTCCGGGTGGAGGTGGTCAACACCACCCAGCAGCCCATCGCCGCCAAGCTTGCCGACGCCGGGCTACGCCGTCGCCTGCTCGACGCGTCCCTGGGTCGGGCTCTCGGCGACCACGACACCCGTGCAGTGCTGATCGAGACCGCGCGCGTCCGGGCGGAGCGCGCCACGCTCCTCGGCTTCGACACGCACGCGGCCCTCGTCGCCTCCGAGGGCACGGCGAAGACCACCGGCGCGATCGAGGCCATGCTGATCCCGCTGGCGCAGGCCGCGCTCGGCAAGGCGCGCGAGGAGGCGGTGGAACTCGCCGCGAAGTACGCCGAGCTGCAGCCCGGCGCCGAGTTCACCGCGGCCGACTGGACCTACGTCGAAGGCCTGTTGCGCAAGGAGCGTTTCGACTTCGACGAGTCCGAGCTCGACGAGTTCCTCACCGTCGACCGCGTGGTCGGGGCTGCCTACGACGCCGCCACCGACCTCTACGGCATCACCTTCCGGCGCCGCGAGGACCTCGTCGGGCACACCGCCGACTCCGAGGTCTACGAGATCGCGGACGCGGACGGTTCCCCGATCGGCCTGTTCCTGATGGATCTGTGGGCACGCCCCACGAAGAACGGCGGCGCGTGGATGACCCAGCTCGTCGAGCAGTCGGAGCTGACCGACGACCTCCCCGTTGTCACCAACAACTGCAACTTCCGCCAGGGCGTGGAGACCGTCTCCTGGGATGACGTCATCACCATGTTCCACGAGTTCGGGCACGCGCTGCACGGGCTCTTCGGCCGGGCCAAGTACCCGTCCCGCTCGGGCACCGCCGTGCCGAGGGACTTCGTCGAGTTCCCCAGCCAGGTCAACGAGCACTGGGCCTGGCAGCCTGGTCGCGTCCTGCCGGCCGAGTGGCTGGACAAGCTGCGCGCCGCGAGCGAGTTCGGCCTGGGCTACGCCAAGGCGGAGGCGCTGATCGCTGCGGTGCTCGACTACGCCTGGCACTCCACCCCCCTCGACGAGCTGCCCACCGCGGTGGACGACGTCGCCGCGTTCGAGGCCGCCGCGCTGGAGCGCCACGGCCTCGTCGACGAGTTGGTGCCGCCGCGGTACCGCTCGCAGTACTTCGCGCACATCTGGGGCGGCGGGTACGCGGCCAGCTACTACGGCTACACGTGGGCCGAGGTGCTGGACGCCGACGCCGTCGCCTGGTTCGAGGAGAACGGCGGCGGCACCCGTGCGAACGGCGACCACTTCCGCTCCACGCTGCTGGGCGTGGGCGGAGGCATCGACCCGATGGAGACCTACCGCCGATTCCGGGGCCGGGACCCGGAGCTGCAGCCGCTGCTGAAGCGCCTGGGCCTTACTATTTGAGGCCTGGACCGGCGGCTTCGCCCTACACCAGTGACCCCACGCTAGCCGTCAGCTTTTCCCCCATGCATGGGGGAAAAGCTGACGGCTAGCGGCAGTAGTGCAGCGGGTCGCGTGGCAGGTCCACCTCGTCGCCGATCCGCAGGTCACGCGCCACGTGCCCGATGCCGCGCAGCGTCTGCAGCTGCTGCACCACGCGTTCGCGGATCGACGACGGCGTGATCGTGTTCAGGTAGATCTTCGTCGCGCCCTCGAACCCGGCCAGGGTGGAGATCCGCCACTTCAGCATGATCCGCCACGGCATCGGGGCGGTGAGGTCGATGGGCCGGTAGTGCCACTCCTCGTTGCTCGGCACGTCCGGCCCCGTGGCGGCATGCATCGCGTGCACCATGTCCGACATGGCCTCGACCTCGTCGGCCGAGTGCTCCCACGGGCTGGAGTGCGCCGACTTGGAGTAGATCTCGATCGTCGGATAGCGGTGGCCGTAGCCCGCGAAGGCCACCGCGTGCTCGTTGTCGGCGATCACGAGCCCCTGCTCGGCGGCGTAGTTGGGCCCGGCCTCGTTGAAGATGTTGGGGTTCTCCAGCACGCGGGCGAGCGCCGCCTCCTGCTGCGCCCCCCGTTCGTCGATCGCGACGAGCTGCTTGTGCAGGTGGTCGAACGACGCGCCAGCGGGCTTCAGCCAGTTCTGGAACACGACGACGTAGCGCGCGAAGTGGTTCGCGTCGTAGAGGTCGCGCACGGAATCGACGGTGAACGCCATGAACTGCGCGTGCTCCTCCCTGCTGAGCGTCCCGGAGGAGGCCAACTGCGAGGTCGACGTCGCGCCGTCGACGAAGTGCCGGCGGGCGATCACGACGTCGTGCCCGCCCCCGAAGAAGCCTGACGCGGCCTCCAGCCGCTCGGCGGTGGACAGCGCTTCGACCTCGTCGCCCGGCATGCCGGCGGCGCGGAGCTTGGTGCCGGCGATCTCGAGGACGTGGACGAGCCCCTCGGGTTCGGCGAGGTAGGCGTCGCGTTGGGCGCGGATCCTTGCGGGCGGCTCGAAGCTGTGGTTGACGTGCCAGTAGTGGTAGCTGAGGATCTCGAAGAGGTTGGGGACGCGGCGGAACTCCGCGACGGTGTCGAACAGCGCGCTCGCCGGCGTCGCCTCCCGCCGCTCCCAGCCTCCATCCGCGCGGACGACGCGCGACTTCTCCGGGGGCGTGGCGAGGTAGTTGCGCTCGCAGAAGGCGCAGTGGGCGCCGACGTCGACGGGGTCGATGGGGCGGTCGTCGGTCCGTACCTCGATGGGCCGATGGCCGCGGCCCGGCACCGTCCACACCTCCGTGCCCGTGAAGGGGTTGAGCTGCTTGAGGGTCCCGTCGGGCAGGACGCGCAGGTACTCGGGCTCGCGCAAGTGGGGCTGCATGCAGCCCAATCTATCGGTGCGGGGTCAGAAGATCAGCGGGTCGATGGCGATCGCCAGGAAGATGATGGCCAGGTAGCTGTTGGACCAGTGGAACAGGCGCATCGCCTTCAGCTGGGCGCCCTCGAGGCCCTGTCGCGCGCGGCGCAGCAGCTGCACGGACTCCCAGATGACGACGGCGCCGGCGATGGCTGCCACGATCGGGTACAGCGGGCCCGTCGGGGCGACGGGCCAGAGGAGCAGCGACACCGCGACGGTGGCGATCGAGTAGAGGAGGATCTGCGTGGCGACGTGCGTCGCGGGGCGCACGACGGGCAGCATCGGCACGCCCGCGGCCGCGTAGTCCTCCTTGTAGCGGAACGCCAGCGCCCATGTGTGGGGCGGGGTCCACAGGAAGACGATCGCGAACATGATGAAGGGCGCCCAGTCCACCGAGTTGGTGACCGCCGTCCAGCCGATGAGCGGCGGGAAGCAGCCCGCGATGCCGCCCCAGACGATGTTCTGCGACGTGCGGCGCTTCAGCCACATCGTGTAGACGAAGACGTAGAACGCGTTTGCTCCGAGCGCGAGCGCAGCCGAGAGCCAGTTGGCACCCAGGCCGAGGACGAGCGTCGCGGCGACGGCGAGGACCACACCGAACGTGGTGGCGGCGGCCGTGCCCACCTGGTGGCGCGGCATCGGGCGGCGGCGCGTGCGGCGCATGACCTCGTCGATGTCGCGGTCGAGGATGCAGTTGAAGGTGTTGGCGCTGGCGGCGGCAAACATGCCGCCGACCAGTGTGGCGACGGCGACGCCCAGCGGGGGCAGACCGCCCGCTGCGAGGAACATCGCGGGTAGCGTGGTCACCAGCAGGAGCTCGATGATCCGGGGTTTCGTCAACGCCACGTACGCCTTCACGACGTCGAGAACGCTCGCTCGCGTCGCCTCCACTGTTGTCACCGCCACGCAGGCCTCCTCCACAACTCCGCGGTAGTCTACCCACAAAATTCGGGAACCCGGACCGCGCGATTAGCGACTAGTCTTGAGTGGTGCCTCACAACGATTCGTCAAGAGAGTTCATCAACCCGCTGCGCGACGCGGACGATCGCCGCCTGCCGCGCATCGCCGGGCCATGCGTGCTCGTGATCTTCGGCGTCACGGGCGACCTGTCACGGCGCAAGCTGATGCCGGCGGTCTACGACCTCGCCAACCGCGGCATGCTGCCGCCCGGATTCGCGCTCGTCGGCTTCGCCCGACGCGAGTGGGCCGACCAGGACTTCGCGAAGGAGGTCCACGACTCCGTCAAGGAGAACGCCCGCACCCCGTTCCGGGAGGACGTCTGGGAGCAGTTGCTCGAGGGCATCCGCTTCGTGAGCGGCACCTTCGACTCCGACGAGTCGTTCGAGAAGCTGAAGGCCACGATCACCGAGCTCGACACCGAGCGCGGCACCGGCGGCAACCACGCCTTCTACCTCTCCATCCCCCCGTCCGGGTTCGAGCAGGTGATGACCCAGCTGCGCAGGCACGGGCTGACCGAGGGCGAGGACGGCAACTGGAACCGCGTCGTGATCGAGAAGCCCTTCGGCCACGACCTCCAGTCCGCACGGGACCTCGACAAGGTGGTCTCCGCGCTGTTCGACCCCCACGAGGTCTTCCGCATCGACCACTACCTCGGCAAGGAGACGGTCCAGAACATCCTGGCGCTCCGGTTCGCCAACCAGATGTTCGAGC
>JAAYZP010000282.1 GCA_012514785.1 Propionibacterium sp.
CCCGCACGATCAGCTCCGCTGCGGCGTGCGCGTCCTCGACCCGCCCGAAGTTCGTCGCCGTCACACCGCCGGCGACCAGCGTCTGCGAACTGTCGCCACTCCCCCGCTCGATCACCGCCGCCAGCTGCTCGGCGGTGGCGTCGTCGTCGGCGATCACCCGGGTGACGTCGCCGTCGGCCTGCGCGCGCTCCACGCCCGAGAGCTGTGAAAGCCGCATCTCGGCCACGGGCACGCCCGAGCGCATCCCGGTTGGTCCACACGACGAGCACGAGCAGCGCGGCGACGATGGCGGCGAGCGCGACGACGAAGCGTCGCCGTCGCTTGGTCCACCGTGCGGCCCGCGGTGCTCCGGCCGTGCGCTCTGCCATCATCGTCTCCCCCGTCGATGCGGCAACTCTAGGTGCAACCGGCAACAAAAGCAGCCGACTCGTTCGACCCCCCACCGTTCCTTTGACAGACTGGCGAGCGATCACCATCCCCAACCCAAAAGGAATCCATGGACCAGCGCATCGACTTCCTGTACCTATCCGAGCCGGACATGATCGCTGCCGGCGTCCGCGACATCGCCGCCGCCACCGACGCCATGGAGGAGACCCTCATCCTGCTGAGCGAGGGCGACTACATGATGGCGGGCGAGAACGGGAATTCGCACGGCGCCATGATCACCTTCCCCGAGGAGCCCGAGCACGAGGGCATGCCGGCCGACGGCCCGGACCGCAGGTTCATGGCGATGCCCGCCTACCTGGGCGGACGCTTCCGCGCCACCGGCGTGAAGTGGTACGGCTCCAACATGGCCAACCGCGAGCGGGACCTCCCCCGCTCCATCCACGTGTTCGTGCTCAACGACGCCGACACCGGCGCCCCGCTGGCGATCATGTCCGCGAACCTGCTGTCGGCCTACCGCACCGCCGCCGTGCCCAACGTCGGCACGAAGCACCTGGCGCGGGAGGACGTCGACACGATGGCGATCATCGGCCCCGGCGTGATGTCGAAGACGACGTTCGAGGGGCTCGTGGCGCAGCGTCCGGGCATCAAGCACCTGAGGATCAAGGGGCGCAGCCCGGGCTCCACGAACCGCGCCGCGGACGAGTTTCGGGAGCAGTACCCGCAACTGGAGTCCGTCACGGTCGTCGACACCGACCGCGACGCCGTCACCGGCGCGGGCGTGATCATCACCGCCGCCAACGCGTCGCCCAAGGGGTCCTCGGAGTTCCCGCAGCTGATGGGCGAGTGGCTCGCGCCGGGCGCGCTGGTACTGGCGCCGGGCGCCGTCGCGTTCGATGACGAGTTCCTCACCGGGGTGCGCAAGGTGGTCGACTACCAGGGCCTCTACGACGCCTGGGACGAGGAGTACGGCACCCAGCGCGCCTACGACCTGATCGGGATCATCGGCTCGCGCTTCCTGGCGCTGGCGCAGGAGGGGCACTTCGACGCCTCCGAGATCGAGCAGATGGGCGACATCGCCTCCGGCAAGATCCCGGGCCGGAAGGACGACGACGAGATCATCGTCTACTCCGTCGGCGGCATGCCGGTGGAGGACGTCGCGTGGGCGCACGACGTGTGGCGCAACGCGCAGGAACGCGGCATCGGCCAGAGCCTCAACCTGTGGGAGACGCCAGCGGCTCGCTGACCGCGTGCCGCGCGCAGCGGGGTGTGCAGGTCCTGCACGCCAACAGCTGCTCGACGCAGGAGGGGTCGTCGCAGTCCCCCACCCAGCTCGTCGGATCACCGCACACGGTGCAGATGCCGATGACCGTGGCGTCGTCGCCGAAGTCCACGACGCCGCGCTTGTCGAACACATACAGCGAGCCCTCCCAGAGGCCCGTGTTGCCGAACGCCTCGCCGTAGCGCACGATGCCGCCGTCGATCTGGTAGACCTCCTCGAAGCCGCGGTTGATCATCAGCGCGCTCAGCACCTCGCAGCGGATCCCGCCGGTGCAGTAGGTCACGACGGGCTTGTCCTTCAGGTGGTCGTACCTGCCGGACTCGAGTTCGCGCACGAAGTCGCGGGTGGTGTCCACCTCCGGCACGACCGCGTCCTTGAACCTCCCGACGCCGGCCTCGTACGCGTTGCGGCCGTCGAAGAACACGGTCTCAGGCTTGGCTTCGACGAGCTTGTGCACGTCGCCGGGGCCGAGGTGCTTGCCGCCCCCGACGACGCCGCCGGCGTCCACGCGCACCTCGTCCGGCACGCCGAAGGTGACGATCTCGTCGCGCGCCTTGACGCTGAGCCGCGGGAAGTCGTCCGCGCCTCCCATGGACCACTTGATCTCGGTGCCTCTGAAGCCCGGATACTCCTTGAACCTGCGCACGTAGCGCTTCAGCGCGTCCATCTCGCCGCCCAACGTGCCGTTGATGCCGTGCGGCGAGACGATGACCCGCCCACGCAGGCCGAGTCCCTCCGCGAGGGCGTACTGCCAGAGCCGGACGGCTTCCGGGTCCGCCAGCGGCGTGAACTTGTAGAACAGGATGACCTTCTGCACGCCCCCATTGTGGCACCGAATACGATTGCTCCATGCCCCACAAGACCGCCCTGACCGAGGCTGCCATCGCGCGCGTTCGCGCCTGGCTGTCCCAGACGCCCGCCCGTCGAGACACCTCCGCCGCGCTGCTGGCCGGGCTGTTGCAGGACCAGGACGGGCTGCAGTTCTCGATCGACTTCGTCGACCGCGTGGTGCGCCCCGAGGACCGGCTGGCGTCCGCCAAGGAGTTCCGCAAGCTCGGCCGTCGGGCGCCCGCGTTCCTCGACGGCTACCTCCGGGCGGCAGTGCGCGTCGGCGGGGCGATGGCGACGGTGCTGCCCGGCGTCGTCGTGCCCGCGGCCAAGGCGGCGATGCGGCATCTGGTGCGCCACCTCGTGATCGACGCACGCCCGGCCCAGCTCGGCCGCCAGCTGCGCAAGCTGCGCGACCGCGACGTGCAGCTCAACATCAACCTCCTCGGCGAGGCCGTACTCGGGCGCGAGGAGGCCGACCGCCGCCTGGCCGGCACCGAGGCTCTGCTGTCCCGCGACGACGTCGACTACGTCTCCATCAAGGTCTCCTCCGTCGCGCCGCAGCTGAACATGTGGGCGTTCGACGAGACGGTCGCCGACGTCGTCGAGCGTCTGACCCCGCTGTTCGAGCTCGCGGCGGCGCGGGGCAAGTTCATCAACCTCGACATGGAGGAGCACCGCGACCTCGACCTCACCCTCGAGGTCTTCATGCGCCTCCTCACCCGTTTCCCGACGCTGCACGGCGGCATCGTGCTGCAGACCTACCTCCCCGACGCGCTGGGCGCCTACCATCGCCTCACCGAGTTCGCGCGCGAGCGGGTGGAGGACGGTGGCGCACCCATCAAGGTGCGCGTCGTCAAGGGAGCAAACCTGCCGATGGAGCGCGTCGACGCGGCCATCCACGGCTGGCCGCTCGCCACCTGCTCGTCCAAGGCCTCCACCGACGCCAACTACAAGCGCGTGCTGCGCTACGCGCTCCGCCCCGAGAACGCGGCCGCCGTGCGCGTCGGCGTCGCGGGCCACAACCTGTTCGACCTCGCCTACGCCATCGAACTCGCCGAACACCACGGCACCCGCGACGCGCTCGACGTGGAGATGCTGCTCGGCATGGCCGACGAGCACCTCGACGCCGTGCGCGCGGACGCCGGCCGCATCGTGCTGTACACCCCTGTGGTGGACCCGCGCGACTTCGACGCCGCCGTGTCCTACCTGATCCGCTGCCTGGAGGAGAACGGGTCGGGCGAGAACTTCATGTCCAACATGTTCGAACTCGACGACGAGGCCGTGCTCGACGTGGAGCGCCGCCGGTTCCTGGCCTCGCTCGAACTCATGGAGGCTGAGGACGCCGACGGCCCGCCGCGGCCGGCCCGCTCGCAGGACCGGCGCACCCACACGCCGTCGACGCTGGAGCGGTTCGGGAACGAGCCCGACACCGACCCGTCGCTGGCGGCCAACCGCGAGTGGGCGCGCGGCATCGTCGGGCGCGTCCCGACGAGCACGCTCGGCACCTCGCTCGTGGAGGAGTCCCGCCCCGACATGGCGGGCATCGAGGCGATCATCGACGGCGCCGTCGCCGCCGGCCCCGGCTGGGCCGCGCTGGGTGCGGGCGAGCGCCGTCGGATCCTCTACGCGGCCGCCGACGAGCTCGGGCGCCGCCGCGGCGACCTGATCGAGGTCATGGCGCATGAGACGGGCAAGCCGATGTCGGAGGGCGACGTCGAGGTCTCCGAGGCCATCGACTTCTGCCGCTACTACGCCGACCAGGCGCTCGAGCTCGAGACGATCGAGGGCGCGGTCGCCCGCCCGGTGGGGCTCACGGTGGTGGTGCCGCCGTGGAACTTCCCCACCGCCATCCCGGCCGGCGGCGTCGCGGCCGCGCTGGCCACCGGCTCACCGGTGATCATCAAGCCCGCCACCCAGGCGCGCCGCACCGCGGCCGTGATCGTCGAGGCCCTGTGGGCGGCCGGCGTGCCGCGCGACGTGCTGCGCTTCGTGGTGCTGGAGGAGGACGACGTCGCCAAGCGGCTCATCACCGACGAGCGCGTGGGGCGGCTCATCCTCACCGGCTCCTCGGAGACCGCCGCGCTGTTCTGGAGCTGGCGCCCCGAACTGCACATCACCGCGGAGACCAGCGGCAAGAACGCGCTCATCGTCACCCCCGACGCCGACCTCGACCTGGCCGCCAACGACCTCGCCCGCAGCGCCTTCGGGCACGCCGGCCAGAAGTGCTCAGCGGCCTCGCTGGGCATCCTCGTGGGGTCGGTGGCCCGCTCGGAGCGGTTCCTGCGCCAGCTGGTCGACGCGGCCAGCACCCTGCGGGTGGGGTATCCGGACGACCCGCGCATCCACGTCGGGCCCGTGATCGAGCCGGTCGCCGGCAAGCTCGAACGCGCGCTCACCGAGCTGGGGCCCGGCGAGTCGTGGCTCCTGGAGCCGAGGCCACTGGACGACACGGGCCGGCTCTGGCGTCCCGGCATTCGCACCGGCGTGCAGCCGGGCTCGTACACGCACCTGACGGAGTTCTTCGGGCCCCATCTCTCACTCATCGCCGTCGACACCCTCGACCAGGCCATCGACGTCGCCAACGGCACCGACTACGGGCTCACCTCGGGTATCCACTCGCTCGACTCGGGGCAGGTGTCGCGCTGGATGGAGCGCATCGAGGCGGGCAACCTCTACGTCAACCGCGGCATCACCGGCGCGATCGTGCGCCGCCAGCCGTTCGGAGGCTGGAAGCTGTCCCAGGTGGGCCCGGGCGCGAAGGCCGGCGGGCCCAACTACCTGCTGGGCCTGGTGGACTGGGAGCCGGCCGAGGGCGAGTTCGATGCGGACGTGCCGGCGCCCACCGACGTCTCCGCCCTCGGTGTGGAGCGCAACGTCTTCCG
>JAAYZP010000283.1 GCA_012514785.1 Propionibacterium sp.
CGCACAACAACACCGCCGACGCGGGCCGCGCGGCAGAGAGCGACGGCATCCAGTGGGCGAATGCGGAGGCGTACCGCAAGCTGCGCACGAACGTTGGCTTCGTCGGCCTCGGCGGCGAACGCCGCTCGTCGATGGTGGTCACGTCGTCGGTGGCGGGTGAAGGCAAGACGGAGACGGCGACGAACCTCGCCCGCGTCCTCGCACTGGCGGGGGAGCGCGTGCTGCTGATCGACGCCGACCTCCGCCGGCCCCAGGTGGCCGACCGTCTCCGGCTCGACAGCGAGCTCGGCCTCTCCGACGTCCTCACCGGGCGCGGGACGCTGCAGGACCTCATCATCGACGTCGCGCCCGGCTACTTCTACGTGCTTCCGGCCGGCACGGTGCCGCCCAACCCGTCGGAGCTGCTCGGCTCCGAGGCCATGGCACACCTACTCGCGACGGTGGAGCGCCAGTTCGACTACGTCCTCTTCGACGCGCCCCCGATGCTGCCGGTGACCGATGCGGTGATCCTGGCCGCGCAGACCGGTGGGGCGATCGTCGTGTCGCGCTCGGGGCTGCTGCGTCGGCAGCAGTTGGAGACGAGCTTGGGGATGCTCGAGTCCGCGGACGCGACGGTGCTGGGGATCGTGCTCAACGACGTCCCGGTCTCGAAGGCCGACGCCTACGCCGGCTACTACTCGTCGCACGCGCAGGAGAGCTCCGAGCGTGCCCATCGGGTGCAGGCCGACGCCGCGGTCTGACCTGAAGGGGTTTTGCCCCCTTCGGTGTGCGGTTTGCCACCGTCTGGAGCCTGTTGCCAAATGGCATCGGGACCCTTGGGTGCGATGGTTCACGGCCCTTCGAGACGCTCCTCCGTCGCTCCTCAGGGATCGTGACTAGGCCTCTTACGGTCCCTGAGGTGCGGAGCGAAGCGGAGCCTCGAAGGGCCGCTCGGTAATTCGCTACTTAGCAACAGGCTCCGGAAGGCTCGAACTCCGCCAGCAGCTCCGCGATCTGCATCAGCGCAGCCTCGAAGTACTTCGCATCCAGCACGTCAAGCTGGCCGTAGAGCTGCATCACCCCGTGTCGGTACCGGCCGACGTCGACGAACCGGGCCTTCAGCTGCTTGCGCTCCTTCTCCCGCACCAGATCCGGGCGCTGCTTCGCGATCAGCGTGTCCACCAGATCCAGCGCATCGCCGGGGCCCAGCTCATGCTGCCGCTCCATCCACCGATCCGTCACCACGAGCGCGTCCGGGGCGGGGAGGTCGTCGCAGCGCTTCGCCACCTCCAATGCCTTCCACGCCACCACTTCCAACTCCTGCACGGCCCGCCAGAGGACGGGGTGGCGGAAGCGCAAGTTCAGCGCGTGGTGCAGCCGCTTCGTCGCGGAATGCACGGAGACGCCGAGGAGTGCGGCGAGTTCGTGAGTGAAGAACTCCGAGATGAGGGGGCAGCCGTCGCCCCCGACGGGGACGAGTTTCTCGGTGAGCTCGGGCAGGATCGTCGCGTACTCACCCGAGCTATCCGCGACCCGATACTGGACCGCGAGATCCACCAGCGCCTGCAGCTTCGCGGCCTCCGCGGCGCGCTCTCCGATGAGGGCGGAGCGGAGCCGTTCGGCGGCTTCGACAGTGGTGGTTTGCATGTCTCATATTATAGTCCAACTGTGGGTCATTTCATAGATGGCTAGCGTTTTTATCCGATCTTTCTTGCGCAGTTTTCTGCGCCGGTTTGGGGTGGTTTCGACCATCACGGAGCTCGTTCCTCGCGCCGTGAGCTCAACCAGCAAGTGACCCGTGCTGGTTGAGCTCGCCCGCGACGCGGTCCCTGAGCTCGTGTCGCGACGGAGTCGCTGCACGATGGTCGAAGGGGAGGAGCCGGCGATGGTCGAAACTGTCAGCAGTCGCTGGGGCCGGGAGCGCCTCACGCAGCGGGGCCCGTCGGCTGGCTTGTACACTGGCCGCCATGGCTACGGTCCTGCCCTGGGTGCTCGTCGTCGCTGCGGCAATCTTCGCGGCGGCGGCGCTGTACGCGCTCGTGCGGCTGCTGATCGATGTCGTCCACCAGGTGAGGAAAGAATGAATATTGATATCGAGGTGCCCGAGGGCCTGGACCCGCGGCTGACCGCGCTCGGCTGGCTCGTCGGCAGCTGGGAAGGCACCGGCAACGGCACGGACGTCGACGGCGAGGACTTCCAGTTCGAGCAGCGCATCCAGTTCTGGCCGGGCGGCGGGCCCTACATCTACTACCTCGCGCAGGCCTATGTCCTCGACGCGGACGGCAAGGCCGGCGACATGATCGACATGGAGACCGGCTTCTGGCGCCCCAAGCCGGATGCCAGCCTCGAGGTCACGCTGACGAATGCCGCAGGCTGGACCGAGGTGCACGTCGGCAAGATCCAGGTGACGCGCATCGACCTGCGCACCGACGCCGTCGTGCGCACCGAGTCCGCCGAGGTGGAGCATTCCGCCGGCCAGCGGCTCTACGGCAAGGTGGAGGACGACCTGATGTACGCCCTCGACCGCGCCACCACCACCCACGATCTGCGCCCGCACATGTGGGCGCGACTGAAGAAGATGTGAGTATGTCTGTTCTTGTTGGTCATGGTCTCGACGAAGAGTTGGTCTGGCACTACGGCAACCCCGTCGCCGAGGCGCGGCTCATGGAATCCGGGGAGGGCGTCGTCGCGCTCACGAACCGCGAGATCGTGGAGATCTCCGGCGAGGACCGGCTGCAACTCCTGCACCTGATCTCGACGCAGGACGTCGAGAAACTCCCCGCCGACGAGGCGACGACGCTCCTGATCCTCAACCCGCAGGGCCACATCCAGCATGCGATGCACGGCGTCGACGACGGCGAGAGCCTCATCGTGTGGACCGAGCCCGGACGCGCGGACGCGCTGGTCGCGCACCTGGAGAAGATGCGCTTCGCCATGCGCGTCGAGGCCGTCCGCCGCCACGACCTGCAGCTCTACTGGACGGGCCACAAGGTGACCCTGCCGGAGGGTGCGCGCTGCCGCCACTCCGAGTTGGGCGGGACCGAGGTGTTCTCCCCGCTGCCACTGGAGGCGAACGTCGGCATGTGGGCCTACGACGCCGCGCGCATCGCCGCCGGCGTGCCGAGGGTGTTCGTCGACACCGACGAGCGCACCATCCCCAACGAGATCGGCCTCTTCGGCACCCACCTCGACAAGGGTTGCTACCCGGGCCAGGAGACCGTCGCGAAGATCCACACGCTCGGCCGGCCGCCCCGACGGCTCGTGCAGCTGCACCTCGACGGCTCGATGTCGGCGCTGCCGGAGCACGGCGCGGAGCTGAAGCTCGGCGAGAAGGCCGTGGGCGCCGTCGGGTCCAGCGCACTGCACCACGAGATGGGGCCCATCGCGCTCGCGCTCATCAAGCGCAACGTCGACGTGGAGGCTGAACTCCTCGCCGGCGAGATCCCGGCCTCGCAGGAGGTACTCGTCGACCCCGACGTCGGCCTGCACATCCGCCCCCGGCTCCGCTGACGGGGCATCGGACGAACATAGATCAGGGTTGTGGACCGAGGACGGTCCACAACCCTGATCTATACGTGGCGGGGGGGGCGGTCAGATCGCGGCGAGTGCCGCGTCGTAGTCCGGCTCGTCGCCGGTGACGGGCACCTGCTGGGTGTAGACCACCTTGCCGTTCTCGTCGAGCACGACGACGGAGCGCGACAGCAGCCCCTCGAGCGGACCGTCGGTGAACGTGACGCCGTAGTCGTTGCCGAACGAGCTGCGGAAGCCCGAGGCGACGACGACGTTCTCGATGCCCTCGGCGCCGCAGAAGCGGGCCTGGGCGAACGGGAGGTCGTTGGATACGCAGAGGACCTTGGCGCCCTCGAGGCCCGCGGCCCGCTCGTTGAAGGTGCGCACGCTGTTGGCGCACACCCCGGTGTCCAGCGACGGGAAGATGTTGAGGACGAGCTTGGTGCCGGCGAAGTCGCTCAGCTTGACCGGGTCGAGGTCGTTGCCGACGAGTTCGAAGTCGGGCGCCTGGGCGCCGACCTCGGGCAGTTCGCCGATCGAGTGCACGGTGGAATCCTTGAAAGTGATGTCAGCCATGCCTCGATCCTATGCGCATCCTCGGCTCGTTCACGCGCTGTTCATCGGGAAGTGGTGAAGTAGTGCCATGAGCCAACACAACCTCCGCGAATACATCGACCGGATGCGCGATGAGGGGTACAGCGTCGGCAACGTGCACGGCGAGGACCCGTACCTGATCGACCCGCTCGGCAACGCCGTCGAGACGTGGCGGGACCGCTACCCCTACGACGAGCTGATGGGCCGGGAGGAGTACGAGGAGGAGAAGCGGCAGCTGCAGATCGAGCTGCTGAAGATGCAGTACTCCGCAGAGGACCACGGCACGAGGCACATCATCATCTTCGAAGGCCGCGACGCCGCGGGCAAGGGCGGGGCGATCAAGCGGTTCACCGAACACCTCAACCCGCGGTCCGCGCGCGTGGTGGCGCTGAGCAAGCCGACGGAGCGCGAGCGGGGGCAGTGGTACTTCCAGCGCTACGTCGCCCACCTCCCCACAGCGGGTGAGATCGTGCTGTTCGACCGGTCCTGGTACAACCGGGCCGGCGTCGAGCGGGTGATGGGGTTCTGCACGGAGGAGGAGTACCAGGTGTTCATCCGCCAGGCGCCCGTGTTCGAGGAGATGCTCATCGACGCGGGGATCACGGTGACGAAGCTGTGGTTCTCCGTGACGCAGCGCGAGCAGCGGACCCGGTTCGCCATCCGCCAGATCGATCCGGTGCGGCAATGGAAGCTCTCCCCGATGGACCTCGAATCCCTCGACAAGTGGGAGGAATACACCGAGGCCAAGGCGGCGATGCTGAAGCATACGGACACGGTGGTCGTGCCGTGGTACCGGATCAAGAGCAACGACAAGAAGCGGGCGCGGCTGAACGCGATGCGCCTGCTGCTCGACCTGCACGACTACGAGGGCAAGGACCCGTCGGTGATCAAGCCCACCGACCCCAAGATCGTCACGCGTGGTCGGCGCAACCACGCGGACAGGCAGATCCAGGAGGGCATGGAGGACACCGACTGAGGGCCGGCGGCGGCTCAATCATCGAGATCGCGCTCAGATCTCCAGCTCGACGAAGCGGGGGTCCGGGTCGCCGTAGCGGTGCGCGGTGAGCGTCACCGCCTGCTCCTTCAGGAACGGCAGCATCTCCAGCCGCATCGACCCCGTCACCGGCTGCTCGTAGACCGCGACGGTGACGTCGCCCGCCAGCGCAGCCCGCAGCCCGGTGTCGCGGCCGACCACGCGGATCCGCGTGACGGTGCCGTCGTCGTGCAGCGATCCGGTACGGACGCGCTCGTGGAGGGCGTCGTCGGACTCGTCCTCGGGCGTCGAGACGCGCACGCGGGCACCGGCGCGCTCGGCGGCGCGCACGACGCGATCGAGGTCGCCGCGCGAGCCGGACCCCGTCAGGCGGATCAGCGTGTCGTCGCAAGGGAGGTATCGGAAGACGTTGCGCTCCACACCGAGGGCGGAGACGTCGGTGGGCGCCGGCACGTCCGCATCGAACTCGCCCTCCGCGGGCTCCCAGTCGACCAGGCCGAAGAGGTAGTTGGGCCCGCCGGCCTTCGCGCCCGGACCCACCTGGGACAACTTCCAGCCGCCGAACGGCTGGCGGCGCACGATCGCGCCGGTGATGCCGCGGTTGACGTAGAGGTTGCCGGCCTCGATGCGCTCCATCCAGCGCGACACCTGCCCGGAGTCGAGCGAGTGGATACCCGAGGTGAGCCCGTAG
>JAAYZP010000284.1 GCA_012514785.1 Propionibacterium sp.
GCCCGCGTGGTGCGCGAGATCTACAAGGTGGACAACGTCGTCGCCCGCATCTACGACCAGGGGCGCGCGCAGGTCTACGAACGCCTCGGGATCCCGACGGTGGCCCCGGTGCGCTGGACCACCGGCCAGGTGCTGCGTCGGCTGCTGCCGGAGGGCTCCGAGCCGGTGTGGCGCGACCCTTCGGGCGAGACGCGGCTGCTGGAGGTGCACGTGCACCCCGGCTGGGTCAGGCGTCGGATCGTCGAGTTGGCGGAGGCGGCGCACTGTGTGATCCCGTTCGTCGTCCGGCTGGGCAGCGGCTTGGTGCCGACGGCCCGCACCGTGTTCCAGGACGGGGACCGCGTCTACGTCGCGTGCGAGGTGGAGGCCACCTCCGGCGTCGAACTCGTGCTCGGCAACCCACCGAAGGGACATTGACATGCGGGTATCCATCGCCGGCGCCGGGCAGGTGGGGCGCTCCATCGCCCGGGAACTCATCGCGGGCGGCCACGAGGTCACCCTCATCGAGCGCGATGCCGCCGCGATCCAGACCGACGCCGTCGCCGACGCGGCCTGGGTCCGCGCGGATGCCTGCGAACTCGCCAGCTTGGAGGAGCTCGGGCTGGAGACCTTCGACGTCGCCATCGCCGCCACCGGGGACGACAAGGCGAACCTCGTGCACTCGCTGCTCGCCAAGACGGAATTCGGCGTGCCGCGCACGGTGGCGCGCGTCAACCACCCGGACAACGAGTGGCTCTTCGACCACCAGTGGGGTGTGGACGCCGCGGTCTCCATGCCGCGGCTGATGGCCGCGCTCGTGGAGGAGGCCGTCGAGGGTCAGGCGGGCAGCACCGAGAACGCGGGGTGGTAGAGCACGCGCTTCCCGTCGCGCTCCGCGAGCCGGCCGGAGGCCACGACGCCGTCCCCCTCGACGAGCGCGGTGATCCCGTCGCGCCCCATCCAGATCAGCGTGAGCGTGCCGGTGGTGTCACGGATCGTCACCTCGAACCACCCCGTGCGCGGGTCGGTCCCGGTGCGCTCGACGACGCCGCCGACGTGCACCCTGGCCCTCGGCTCGCACGCCGCGATCGGCGTGACCCCGGCACCGGCGACCGCGGCTGCGGCCCCACCGGGAGCGCCCAGCCACTGCTTCACGCGGTCGGCGAAGGTCATCCCCGTGGCAGGCCGTTGCCCTCGACGGGGCCTGGGTCGACCTGCTGTTCCTCCGGTTTCGGCGCCCCTTCGGGGATGGTGAACGGGATCACCGCACCGGGTGCCACGGGCGAGGTGCCGCGTCGCACCACCAGGTTGGCGAAGAACTCGGTGACGGTGATCGTGACGTCCTCGTTCTGCGGCTCCAGCGCCGCCTTCCCGAACACGACGCCGCGCAGCACCCAGGACGGGCCCTCGGCGAGCCAGGTGCGCGTCACCTGCATCCCGACCGCACCCTCCTTGGTCTGCACAGGGAAGGCCCTGGCGATCTCGGTGCCGAACGGGCCGCGGCGCACCGTGGTGCGCGAGTTCTTGCCCTGGCTGGCGGCGATGATGTCGCGGCGCACCTCGGGGATGTAGGCGCTCTTCGCGGGTGCGCCGAACAGCGCCACCTCGATCGCGGAGTCCTTGTCGCGGACGATGATCGCCTGCGGCACCTGCTGCTTGTTGACGCTGAGCTGGAGGTTCATGTTCTTGAAGGGGGTGACGACGAGGGAGCCCAGGTCGAGGCGCTTGACGTCGTCGGCCTCGAGGTCGACCTCCTCGATGTCGAAGGGGCCCTCCTCGCGCTGGAACTCGGCGTCCCACTCGAGCCACTGGGTCTCGGCCTTCTCGAGTGCCGAGGGCGCGGGCGCGTCCGTCTCCTCGGGGTCGTCGGAGGCCTCCGGGGTTACCTCGACCTCCTCGGTGCTCTGCTGCTCCCGGCGCTTCCTGCGTCCAAAAATCACTTCTCAGCTCCACTCAACAATTGGCTGCCGCCAGTAGAACCATACCCACCGGCCCCCCGCTCGGTTTCGCCCAGTTCTTCGACCGGCTCGAACTCGGCCGCGACGAAGGGTACGACCACCAGCTGCGCGACCCTGTCCCCCACGCCGATCTCGATGGTCTCGCGCGGGTCGAGGTTGATCAGGCAGACCTTGATCTCACCGCGGTAGCCGGAGTCGATCACCCCGGGGGCGTTGACGATGCTGAGGCCGACGCGGGCGGCCAGGCCCGATCGCGGGGTGACCAGCCCGACGGTGCCGGCGGGCAGTGCGATCCGCACCCCGGTGCCCACCACCTTGCGCTCGCCGGGCGGCAGCGTGGCGGGCTCGGCCGCCAGCAGGTCCGCGCCGGCGTCGCCGGGCCGGGCGTAGGTCGGGGGCACACCGACGACGGGGATCCGCATCTCAGGCCGCCTGCATGGCGCGGATGGCACCGGCCAGTTCGTCGGGCTTGCGCGTGTTGATCAGCCAGGCGGAGTGAGGATCGGCGTCGTCGTCGATCTCGACCTTCACGACGTCGCGGAGGAACGGGCGGGTGATCAGGAAACTGCGCTTGTCGCTGCCCGGCCCCAGCACGCGGTCGGCCTCCGCTCCGCGCAACGCGGTCACGTCCCCGACGTATTCGGCCTCCAGGCTGTAGCGCCCGGCGCGCAGCACGTCGTCGGCGACGGTGATCCGCAATGTGTAGCCCACCAGCCCCACGACGACGATGGCCGTGCTGAACACCGCGAAGAGCACCGCGATCCAGAGGTCGACGTAGGCGAAGACGGCGACGTCGAGTGAGAGGGCTAGCCCGAGGGCGATGATCCACCAGAGGATGGGCACCCGGACGCGTTCTTGATAAGTCACGATTCCAAATCTAGCGGGAGTGGGCATAATGGGGTCCAGGAGGATCGATATGAGACTTACCGAAAAGGTAATCTGGAACGTCTACTCGGGCGTTCTCGGGGGACTGGCGACGTTCATCGCGCAGAAGCTCATCACCAGGGCCTGGGAGGCTGCCACAGGGGAAGAGCCGCCGGATCCCAACGATCCCGACGCCCCGCTGGTGCAGGCCATCATCTGGGCGGCCGCCAGCGGCGTGGGCGTGGGTGTGACCCAGCTCACCATGAACCGCTTCATCCAGCGACGCTGGGTGAAGAACATGGGTCACTCCGCACCGGGCAAGCTCCGGAACCACCTGGATATCAAGAAGAAGTAGTCACCCGCGGCCGACGGTCACACGCAGTCGACGCAGAACTTCTCGTCGCCGCGGTCCTCGGCCAGTTGGGTGTGCGACTTCACCAGGTAGCAGGAAGCGCAGGTGAACTCGTCCGACTGCCGGGGCAGCACGCGGACGGTCAGTTCCTCGTGCGACAGGTCCGCGCCCGGCAGTTCGAATGTTTCCGCCGCCTCGACCTCGTCCTCGTCAACCTTCCCCGAGTTCTTGTCGTTGCGACGTGATTTCAACTCCTCGATGGAGTCTTCCGGCAGTTCCTCGTCGGTCTTGCGCGGTGCGTCGTAATCGGTTGCCATTTATGTCCTTCGGTTTCGATCTCGGGCATATGTGTACCACAGCTGTCAAGGAAACCAAGAGCCGGGTCAGGGGCAGGATACTTCTTCGCTGGTAGATTGATCCTTTAGGTTGCTCATTTGGGAGTTCGATGAATAGTGCACTGACACCTCGGGAGATCCAGGCTCGCCTGCGCGCGGGCGCCACCGTCGCCGACGTGGCGGCCGCTGCCGGTGTCGAAGTCGTCGACATCGACGCGTTCGCCGGCCCCGTTCTCGCGGAGCGCGAGTTCATGGCGAGCAGCGCGCTGTCGGCCACGGTGCGACGTCGCGGCGAGGGCAGCAGCCACCACCGGCTCGGTGAGATCGTCCGCGAACGCCTCCAGCAGCGGGGCATCGACGCCGACGACATCCGGTGGGACGCCTGGCGCCAGGAGGACCTCCGCTGGCGCGTGGTGGGCGTCCAGACCGACGATGCCGGCACCCGCACCGCGGAGTTCGTGTTCGACCACAAGGCGCGCTTCAGCGTCGCGCACAACACCGACGGGCGCTGGATGATCGGCGATCGCGCCCCGGGCGCCCCCGAGGAGGAGGAGTCCACCGTCGACCTCGACGACGAACTCGCGCTCCTGCGCGCCACGAGCGAACGGCGCCCGGTAGCGGATGCGCCCGGCGACGACGTCCCCGGCGCCGCCACCATGCACGGCGCGTTCGAGGACACCTCGGAGTTGGATGCGCTCTACGACCTCCTGAGCGGCGTGAGCGAGGACTCCGTCCGGATCTACACGGGCCTCGACGACGACGCACCCGCCAAGCCGAAGGCGAAGCGCGAGCCCAAGGCGCAGTCGGAGCCCGAGCAGCCCGAGCCGGATCCGAAACCCGAGCCCGCGCAGAAGCCGAAGACCGCCCCCGAGAACTCCGAGCCGATCCAGGATTCCCTGGTCGAGGACGAGGGCACCCCGCCGGCGCCGCAGCCCAAGCCGAAACCTCGCCGTCGTGGGCGCGCGCACGTCCCCAGTTGGGACGAGATCATGTTCGGCGGACCGACGAAGTAGTCACCAGTCGTCGTTGCCGAACGGCAGCGGTTCCGGGGAGAGCGTGGCCCTGGCCTTCGCCTTCGTGACCCTCCGACGGTGGTGCAGCCGGCACAGCACCTCGTAGCCCACCTCGTGCTCCCCCGTCGTGTCACCGACGACCACCTGGGAGCCCTCCGTCACCATCTCCCCGTTCCGGGTGCGCGCGTTGTGCGTTCCGCGCTGCCCGCACCAGCACAGCGGCCCGATCGGCAGGGTCTCGGTGCGGTCGGCGAGCTCGACCAGCCGCTGCGAACCCGGGAACAGCTTGGTCCGGAAGTCCGCGAGGATGCCGAAGGTGTAGACGTCGATCTGGAGTTCGTCGACGATGCGCGCGAGCTGGTCTATCTGCTCGCCGGTGTAGAACTGGGCCTCGTCGCAGATGAGGTAGTCGACGCGCTTGCCGGTGGTGAGTTCGTGGATGACGAACATCCAGAAGTCGAACGCCTCGTCCACCTCGAGGGCCTCGCGCGAGCCCGAGCCGGGAGGTGACGGCCGAGTCCCCCGAGCGGTCCTGCTGGGTGAACAGGCGCCCCTTGCGCCCGTGGACCGACTGCGTGTAGTCCATCTGCAGCGCCAAGGTGGACTTGCCGCAGTCCATGGGCCCCGTGTGGAAGACGAGTTCAGCCACGCGTGTTCCTTTCGATCAACTCGGTGTACGTCACCACCAGCGCTGCGGCGGTCCGTTCGGGCATCAGCGACGGTCGGAGGCTCCGGGCGGCGCGGCCCATCCTCTCACGGGTGGCCGCATCAGTGAGCTGCCGCAGCCCTTCCGCCATCGACTTGATGTCCGGCCCGGTCAGCAGCGCACTCTCGTCGGAGACGCCGACGCTCAGCCGGTCGTCGCAGTACAGCACCGGCAGTCCGGCGGCCACAGCCTCGGCGATCACGAGGGCCTGCGAGTCGAACCGATAGCTGGCCAGCACGAGGGCGTCGGCGCCGAGCAGTTCCTGGGCGATGCGTCGCACGCTCGGCACGTGCCCGCGGAAGTCGACGTCCAAGCCTGTCGCCAGGCGTTTCAACACGTTGCGCTGGTCGCCGTCCCCGACGAGCACCAGCTCCGCGTCCGGGAGGTTGGCGCGCCGGAAGGCCCGCAGCAGCACGTCGAGCCGCTTCTCCTTCGCCAGCCGCCCGACCGCAAGGAATCGGGTGCGCCCGTCCGTGCGCCGGGGAACCCCCTGGTCGAGTGCCTCCAGCATCACCCGGTTGACGCCCGTGGGCACCACCCAGCCGGTGACCCGCCTCCGGGCACTCGCCTGGATGAGGTCCCGCATGAACGGCGAGGGGACGGTGTAGCCGTCCACCTGCGAAGCGATGGCCGCGAATCCCGCCCAGTCGAGGCGCGCGAAGAGCCCGCCGGTCTCCTGGTGCATCGTCGGCAGCCGCGGCCGCGCGTAGGGGCGCCCCGCCGCCCGGCGCAGCACGGGGATGATGAGCAGTTGGTAGAGGAGCGTGCCGAACACTGCGGCGCGCACCGTCTGGTGCGCGCCCGCGATGTTGGCGTGGAAGCTGTGCAGGTGCGGGATGCGCTGCGCCCCCGCGATCTTGGCGCCCAGCACCAGGGCGCCCCGCTCGGTGTGGGTGTGCACCACGTCGAAAGGTGCCGACGACGCGATCGCCCGGGCCCTCCGGTCGCCATGGCGCAGGATGCTGAGGTGCGCCGGGAGCCCGCTGACGTAGAAGGTCGGGGTCTCGATGACGCGCCCGATGCGGGGCTTCTCCAGGTAGCGGTCCGGCACGACGAGCGTCACTTCGTGGCCCATCGCGGTGAGCTCTTCCAGTTGCGTCTGGACGGCGCGTCCGATGCCGCCGGAGGACGGGAAGAAGTCGTCCATGATCATCGCGACGCGCAGTGTCGTCACCGCGTCCCGCCGACGGTGATCAGCGGCACGTACATCTCCCCCGGGGTCAGTGATCCGTGCATGCCGACGAGGTTGAACTCTCCGGGGGCGGTGGTGCTCATGAGGGCCCAGTCCCCGCGCATCGCGACGACGATGTCGCCGATCCTGGGGCGGGTGGTCGCGCTCACCCGCGGGCCGAACCAACCGGCGGCGATCGCCTCGTCGCGGGTGCGGACCTCGGCCCGGTCCCTCAGGAACGCCCGCCACGCCGCCGCGAGGCGCGGGACGTCGTCGGTGTAGATCTGGCGGAACCGTGATTCGCCCCCGACGTGCGTGTATCCGCCGAGCGGCGGCTCCTCCTCGATGACGATGCGGTGGTCCTCGCCGACGTTGATCATCCCGTGGTCGCCGGTCACCAGTACGCAGACGTCGTCGGAGGCCAGCTCGGCGAGGGCCGCGACGAGGTCGTCGACGAACCCGAGCTGGTCGAGCCACTGCCAGGAGCCGACGCCGCAGCCGTGGCCCGTGTAGTCGAGCAGGCGCTCGTAGCAGTAGACCACCTCGTGCTCCCGCAGCGCCTCCTCGACGAGCATGACGGTCTCGTCCACCTCGCCCTCGGTCAGCCGCGGGTAGAGCTGGGTGCCGTCGAAGGCGAGCTGCGTCAGCGCGCTGTCCGCGAACCGGGCCAGCGTCACCGCAGCAGAGCTCCGCCCGGCTGCCTCGAGTTCGCGGAACAGGGTGGGGCGCTGGCGGAAGTCGTCGATCGATTCGGGCCCGTTGTCCCAACTGAGCGCGTTGACGACGGCGTCGACGGTGGGCTCGTAGAAGCTGTAGCC
>JAAYZP010000285.1 GCA_012514785.1 Propionibacterium sp.
CCAGTCGTACTGGTAGTGCGTGTGGCCGTTGAAGACGACGTCGACGCTCTCGTGGATATCGTTGTAGATATCGGCGAAGTTCTGCGAGCTCTCGGCACCGGTGGCGGCATCCGGGGATCCCGACGGGGCGCCCTCGTGAATGCTGGCGATCACGATGTCGGCCTCGCCGTTGCTGTCGTCGCCGTCCTTGAGGTCGGCCGCCACGCTGTTCACGGCTTCGACGGGATCGATGATGTCGAGCTCGGCGATCCCGGAGGGGGAGACGAGCGACGGCAGGTCGCGCGTCACGGCGCCGACGACGGCGATGGTCACGCCGCCCTTCTCGAACAGCTCGTAGGCCTTGAGCGGTGCGGCGACATTACCTGCACCGTCGAGCACGTTCGCCGCGACGTACGGGAACCGCTGGTCCAGGGGTCCGTGCGGGACGACGCGGCCGCTGAGGTCGCTCCATCCCTTGTCGAACTCGTGGTTGCCCGCGGCGGAGACTTCGAGGCCCGCGGCTTGCAGCACGTCGAGCGTCGGGTTGTCGTCGGCGACGGCGGACACGAAGGTCGAGCCGCCGATCGAGTCACCGTTGGAGGTCAGCAGGACGTTGTCCTCGCCGAGGGCCGCGCGGGCCTCCTCCACGACGGTGAACAGGTTGGCGGCACCTTCCACGCGGCCGTGGAAGTCGTTGAACGAGAAGATCTGGATGGAAGTGGTCTCGGCGACGCACTCCTCGGCGGCGGCCGCGACGCCGGGCACGGAAGCAACGATGGCACCGGAAAGTCCGAGTGCGGTTGCTGCCAGCCCCGCCATCGAACGGCGATGGAACTTGGACATATGGTCTCCTGGGTCGAAGAGAGTGGAGCCGCGCGCGAGGCGGGCATCGCAAGTCACTCTTTATGAGAGCAACCTGAGAGGTCAAGTTGTTTCCCCAAAGTTCACCTGCGCGCAACAGTCTCGTTGATTCGCGGGGCAAAATAGGCGGATCTAACAAAATCCCTCCTGCTTTGTTCGATCCCTACATCGTGGGAGACCCCCCGCGTTGCCTACGCTTGCGTAAGCTACGTTTGCGTAACTTAGGAAGGGAGCGCGAATTGCTCGGCCAGAGTGACGACATGGTCCAACTCCTCACACCGGACGGGACCCGCGTCGAACACCCCGATTTCTCCTACGACGGCGACGCCGAGGACCTCCGCAACAGCCTCCGCCAGATGTGGCTCGGGCGGCGCTTCGACGTCGAAGCCACCGCGCTGCAGCGCCACGGCGAACTGGGCCTCTGGCCCCCGCAGCTGGGGCAGGAGGCCGCGCAGATCGGCGCCGCCCGCGCGATCCGGGACGGCGACCAGGTCTTCCCCTCCTACCGTGAGCACACCATGGCCCAGGCGCTCGGCGTCCCCATGCAGCAGATCCTCGCCTTCTTCCGCGGCTCCGACGCCGGCGCCTGGGAGAAGCTGGAGACGTTCCGCACCTACTCCCTGGTGATCGGCGTCCAGACCCTGCACGCCGTCGGCTACGCGATGGGGCTGCAGTTCGACGGCGACTCCTCGGCCGTGATGGCCTTCCATGGCGACGGCGCGTCCAGCCAGGGCGACGTCAACGAGGCCTACGTCTTCGCCGCCAGCTACAACGCGCCGGTGGTGTTCTTCTGCCAGAACAACCAGTGGGCGATCTCCGAGCCGACCGAGAAGCAGTCCCGCGTGCCGCTGTACCAGCGCGCGCAGGGCTTCGGCTTCCCCGGCGTCCGGGTGGAC
>JAAYZP010000286.1 GCA_012514785.1 Propionibacterium sp.
GCCGATGGAATGCGTGTGCTCTATCCGGCTGACGGTGCCTTCCTCGGTGCGCCAGGCTTCCCGCAGTTCAACGGCTACTTCGCGAACAGGACGGTGGGTGGCTGGCAGAGCAGATCGGTCTCGGCCCTGCTGCCGTACTTCGCCGCTACGACGATCCTCGAGCCGATTAGTATCTGGACGATCCCGAACGGCCTGTCGATCGATGGACGCAAGACGGTCATCGGGACCAATAGGGACCCCGATACAGGGCAGAAAGTGCCGACGCGCGTCTATATCGTCGACCTGGTCGACGGTACCCGCGAGCGGGTCAGCCCAGAGCCGCTGGCTGGGGACGCGAACGTGTTCCCTGGCAATCCCAACGCGGCTGCGCAGGTCAGCGGGTCGGACACCTTCGACGTTCTCTATTACGCGTCGGTCGCGCAACTCGTGTCCGACTCGCTAGCGCCCGCTGTTCCAGCGACCGCTGAGAAGCTCTATCGCCATGAGGACGGGCACTTGACGCTGGCGAGCTGGACGCCGTCGGGCCAGCCCAGTCCCGGAATCCTGGTTGACAACTTCCACGATGTCGTCGGGCGGAATACCGCAACCGGTGACGGCTCCGTGTACTGGTTCACGCCTGCCGGCTCCTCGTTTGGCTACCCCCTTCATCGCGGCGAGGTGGGAGTGGAGCGGTCGGCCTTCGTCAATGAGTCGGAGAACGAGGACGTCGTCGTCGCACCTGGCGATGCCCTCTTCCAGGGTGCCGCCGCCGACGGCTCACGCGCGTTCTTCACCAGCAATCAGGCCCTGATCACAGGTATGCAAAGCGGATTCTCCAACCTGTTCATGTACGAGCACAGCGCTGATCCAGCCAGCGACGAGAATCTGACGTTGATCTCCAGGGATCTGGAGCCGGCGGACGGACTCTCCGGCGGAGTGGCCGAAGTGCTGGGCACCAGCGATGACGGCGAGATCGTCTACTTCACGAGTTCGCAGCAACTTGTCTCAGGCGAGTCGGTGGCTGCGGGGCAGAAGCTCTACCGCTGGAATGACGGCGTGTTGGAGTACCTCGCCCACGCTGCTGTATCCACCTCAGGGCTCAACATCCCGTTGACGTCGCCTGACGGTAGGTACCTGCTCTTCCAGAGCAACAGCCACTTGACGTCTGAGGACGGTGGAGGGTTCGTTCAGCAGTACGTCTTCGACGGCGATAGTGGGGCGATCAGCTGTGCCTCGTGTCGTTCGGGAGGAGTCAACACCTCCGCCGCGTTCCAGGGCGACTCCTTCGCCACATTTATGGGGGTTACGCCGCAGCCTCGGCGCTGGCTCTCGGATGACGGGCAGGTCTTCTTTCACACCGGGGAGCCACTGCTGAGCAGGGACACCAACGGCCAAGTTGACATCTACACATGGAAGGATGGTCGGCTCGATCTGGTCTCAAGTGGTCGCGGCACCAGTGACGCGCGGTTCGTAGATGCGGGCGCCGACGGTGGCACTGTGCTCTTCATCACGCGAGACCAGCTCACCTCGTCGGACACCGATCTGCGGATGGATCTGTACGCGGCTCGCATCGGTGGCGGCTTCCCCGAGCCTGAGGCGGGACCCGGTGACGGATGCCAAGGCGATGGTTGTCAGGGGCAGTCGTCTCAGGCGCCGCCGTCGACCGACCTCGGCAGTCGCCGTCTTCAGGGGAGCGGCAACCCGACCCGCGCGGCTCAGTGCGGCCGCTTTGCCACCCGCATCCGTGCGGCGCGAAGGGATGTGCGCCGACTCCGTGGGCGCTCGCGGGTGCTGCGGCGCCAGGCCCGCCAAACCAGAGCTGGGGAGGGGCGGGCCCGGGTGCTGCGGGTGCGCGCTGTCCGTCTGAAGCGGCGGGCGTCGCGTCGATCGGCCCGCATAGTCGTCCTTCAACGCCAGTACCGCGGGTGTAGGGAGGCCGCGCGATGAGCGGCGGCGCGGGGGTCAGCGAGAGGTTTGGCGGGGACACGGAGAGAGAGGCGGGACCACGAATGAGTTGCAGGACGGCGAGTCGACGTACCGGAGTCCTTGAGTTGGCCGCATCGCTGTCAGCCGTCACCAGGTGGATGCTGGCGGCAGTCGGCGCCATCCTGGCGAGCGTAGCCTTTGCGTCGCCGCCCGCCGCGGCCGACCTAGGGGTCTCGGAGTTCAGCGCCCCGATGCTCGATGAACAGGGTCTCGAAGTGACGCAGGCCGGCGCGCGGCCATTCGAGGTCCGCAATGTCATTGGCATCGACCCCGATCCTTTGCTGCCCTTCAGTGTCAGTGCCTCGTTGAAGGACGTCGTCGTAGATATGCCCGTTGGGTTTGTCGGGGACCCGAGTGAGTTTCCTGCCTGCACCGTTGGGTCCTTGACTAGCGCCACGTGTCCGAACGCGGCCCAGATCGGCGTGTTTCTCCTTACGACGCCGTTTCAGACGTTCGCCCCCGAGCCCGTCTACAACATGGAGGTTCCCCAGGGGCAGCCCGCTCGGTTCGGCGTCCGGGTGGTGGGTGGCAGCGCAAACGTGTTCTTCGATGCCAGTGTGCGGCCATCAGACAACGGGATAACGGTCACGAGCAGCAACATTGCCCACATCGAGTTGGCGATGGTTCTCGGTACAGAGCTCCGCCTCTGGGGCGTGCCGGGCGATCCGGCACACGACGCTCTTCGCGCGGGACCGGCCGGGACCGATCCGATCCCCTTCCTCACCACTCAGACCAACTGCGACACGGTTCCGGTGACGCGGATGCGGGCGCGGTCGTGGCAGGATCCGGATACCTGGATCGAGCGGGAGCATGTGTCGCCGCCGTTGGTGGGGTGTGAGCTTCTGGAGTTCGAGCCGTCGGTGAGGGTGGAGCCGCAGGTGGCGCAGGCGGGGTCGCCGTCGGGCTACACGGTGGAGGTGTCTCAGAAGGTGGAGGACTCGCCGGATGCGTTGGCGACCGCCCACCTGAAGGACGCCGTCGTGAAGCTCCCCGCGGGGGTGACGGTCAATCCGGCCGCCGCGGGCGGGCTTACGGGCTGCACCGAGGCCGAGATGGGGATGGGCAAGGCCGGCGCGCCGGCGTGCC
>JAAYZP010000287.1 GCA_012514785.1 Propionibacterium sp.
ATCGAGGTGCGATCCTCGAAGAACGCCGCCGTCGCGCTGCTGTGCGCGTCGCTGCTGAACCGCGGCACGACGACGTTGCGCGGCATCGCGCGCATCGAGGAGGTCGACCGCATCAGCGAGGTCCTCCAGTCGATCGGCGTCGAGCTGACGTGGACCGGCGACGGCAACGACCTCGTGATCCGCCGCCCCGAGACGCTGACCCCCGATACGATCGACGTCCGTGCCGCCAAGCGCACGCGGTCGATCCTGATGTTCCTCGGCCCCCTGCTGCACGAGTTCGACGAGTTCCAGCTGCCCTACGCCGGCGGCTGCGACCTCGGTGCCCGCACCGTCCACCCGCACATGTCCGGGCTCAGCAAGCTGGGGCTCTCCGTCGTCGCCACCGACGGGCAGTACCAGGCGTCCGTCAGCAAGGACGGCGCGCCCACCCACCAGGTGACCCTCATCGAGCGCGGCGACACCGTCACCGAGAACATCATCATGGCCGCCGCCCGCACGCCCGGCCTCACGACGATCCGCAACGCGTCCGGCAACTATATGGTCCAGGACCTCTGCTTCTTCCTGCAGCTGCTCGGCGTCGAGATCGAGGGTGTCGGCACCACCGTGCTGCGCATCCGGGGCGTCGAGCACATCGACGCGGACGTCGAGTACGCGATCTCCGAGGACCCGATCGAGGCGATGAGTCTGCTGACCGCAGGGATCGTCACCAAGTCGGAGATGACCGTGCGGCGCTGCCCCGTCGAGTTCCTCGACGTCGAACTCGCCGTCCTCGACGAGATGGGCCAGCGACTGACGATGAGCGACGAGTACGTGAGCCGCAACGGCAAGACCCGACTCGTGGACATCACGCTGTACCCCTCCGAGCTCACTGCGCCGCTGGACAAGATCCACCCCATGCCGTTCCCGGGGCTCAATATCGACAACCTGCCCTTCTTCGCCGTCATCTGTGCGACCGCGGAGGGGCAGTCGAGGATCTACGACTGGGTCTACGACAACCGCGCGGTGCACCTGGCGAAGCTCTCCGAGCTCGGGGCCAACATCCAGGTGATGGATGCGCACCGCCTGCTGATCATCGGCCCGACGAAGTGGCGCGGCCGCACGATCAACTGCCCGCCCGCGCTGCGCCCGGCAGTGTGCCTGCTGCTTGCCGCACTCGCGGCCCGGGGCACCACGCGGCTGATGGACGTCTACGTCATCAACCGGGGGTATGAGGACCTGCCGCAGCGGCTGAACAAGCTCGGCGCCCGGATCAACGTCTTCTGGGGCGACGTCGAGGAGGACTGACCTCGTCGGCATCGACCCTTCGAGGCAGTCGCTGGTGAGCTCAACCAGCGAGTGTTCTGGACCCCGGCGGAGTGCCCATAACCGGGCCCTCCGTCGCGCGGGTCCGGCCGGTGGCTCTACGATCCTCTCAACAATGGAGAAGAGGGGGTCCGGGCGATGGTCGCTGAACCCGTGGCGCCGAGCCCACCGATGGTGGTGACCGACGACCTCAGCAAGGTCTATACCGTCGGCAGCTCGAAGGTCGTCGCACTCAACCGGGTGAGCCTCAGCATCCCCCGCGGCAGCTTCACCGCGATCGTCGGCACCTCGGGCTCCGGCAAGTCGACGCTCCTCAACATGCTGGCGGGCCTCGAGCAGCCGACGGCGGGCCGGATCGTCGTGGACGGCCAGCCCCTGCACACGTTCTCGCAGAGCCAGCTGGTCACCTACCGCCGCGAGCAGGTGGGCTTCATCTTCCAGTCGTTCAACCTGCTGGCCTCCCTCACCGCCATCCAGAACGTGGCGCTGCCGTTGACCTTCCGCGGCTGGACCAAGAAGCGACGACTGCAGCGCGCCGAGTGGGTGCTCACCCAGCTCGGCCTCGGCCAGCATCTGCACCACAAGCCCACCCAGCTCTCCGGCGGACAGCAGCAGCGCGTCGGCATCGCCCGCGCGCTCGCCGTCAACCCACAACTCGTCTTCGCCGACGAACCCACCGGCAACCTCGACTCGAAGACCGCCGAGGCCACCCTCCGACTGTTCCGCGCCGTCAACGAGCGCTTCGGCCAGACGTGGATCATGGTCACCCACGACCGCCACCTGGCCAGCTTCGCCGACACCATCGTCTCCATCGGGGACGGCAGGATCACGGACATCTCCCACATCGACCACTCGTCGCCCGAACTGAAGGTTCACTGAATGAAGCTGCGCGCGTTCTTCATCCTCCTCGCGCTGGCGCTCGGCATGTTCGCCCTCGCCGCGCCCGCACACGCCGACGGCGAACCCCCCGGTGGCGGTGCCTCCGTCGAGGACGGCGGCGACGTCGGATCCCCCGTCCCGGACCCCCCGGCCCAGACCGGCACCTCCATGCCGCGTATCATGCTGACCGCGTTCACCACCGAACCCAGCTCGGTCCTGGCGGGCGGCACGTTCCGCGTCGACTTGACGGTGCAGAACATGTCCACCACCTCGCGCGTGAACAACATCAAGATCACGCTCTCCGGCGTCGAGGCGGGCATCCTCCCGATGGACGGCGCCGCCTCCACCTTCATCCGCACGATCCGGCCGGAGCACTCGGTCAGCCGTGACATGACGTTCCGCACCATGGCGTCGATGGAGGCCGGGCCGCACCCGCTCACGCTGAACATCGAGTACGAGGACGGCGACTTCAACCAGCTGCAATCGCAGGAGACGGTGGCGATCGTCGTCACCCACGCGCCCCGCGCCGACACCGGCACCGTGCAGGTGCTGCCCGAGTTCGTCTCGGTGGGCCAGGACGCGTCGGTGAGTTTCGCGGTGAACAACCTCGGCAGGACCCAGCTCTACAACGTGCGCGCCGCGCTCAAGGACGGCCAGCCCGTGACTGGTTCGGAGGTGTTCGTCGGCAACGTCGAGGCCGGCGCGTCGGGCACCGCCGACCTGCTGGTCTTCGCGGAGTCCGCGAACTTCGAGCCCGTCGTCGTGCTGCTCAGCTACGAGGACGCAGACGGCAACGTCACGATGCTGGAGAAGAGCTTCGACCTGGTGGTGGAGGAGTACGTCGAGGAGTTCCCGGAGGAGTTCCCCGAGGAGCCGATGCCGGAGGCCGAGTCGGGCTTCACGCCCCTGACGCTCGCGGTCCTCGGCGGCGTGGTCCTGCTCGCGGCGGTCGTCATCGCTCTGGTCGTCCGGGCCAGGCGCAAGCGCGCACGGGCGACGCTCGACGACGACATGGCGCTGCTCGACGGCGACCCCCTCCTCCCCGCCGACCCGAAGTAGGCGCCGACGATGCGCCCCGGCGACCTGCTGGCCACGGCGTTGACGAGCCTGCTGCAACGCTTCTTCCGCACCTCCCTGACCGTGCTCGGCGTGGTCATCGGCACCATGGCGGTGGTGGTGATGCTCTCGCTCGGCTTCGGGTTGTCGGCGAGCATGACCGCCCAGTACGACAACGCGACGCTGCGCCGCGTGCAGGTGCACTCCGTGCCCGCGACGCCCGAGCCCGGGCAGCGCCCCACGAAGATGGACGGCTCGGGCATCGCGGCGCTGGAGGCATATCCCGAGGTGGAGTCGATCTTCCCCGTCTACAGCCAATCCGTGATCCTCGACGTCGGTCGCCACGAGCTGTGGTTCCAGATCACGGGCATGCCGAACGAGGCCCTGCAACTGCTTGAGGTCACGTTCGACGAGGGGTCCTTCCCCGTCGACGGCGCCGACCTGGCGCTCGTCTACGGCGGCCACATGGACCAGATGATCTGGGACGAGCGCACCGGCGAACCCGTGGACGTCGACTGGATGAACACCCTGATCACCGCGTCGTTCATCGACGACTCGACGGGCCTGCCGATCGGCCAGGACGATCCCACGGGGGAAGCGCCGCAGGGCCCGGCCAAGCGGATCACGCTGCCCACCGCCGGCGTCCTCTACGAGCCTGAGGACAGTTGGTCGACGCACGCCGGCGGGATCTACGCGGACCTTGATGCGTTGATCCGCACGCTGCAGACCAACCACCCCGGGGTGCGGCTCGGCATGCAGGAGTCACCGACGGCCAGCCCGGCGCGCGGTGACTTCATCTTCCACGAGCTCCAGGTGATGACCGCTTCCCCCGCGGAGGCGGAGACCCTGGTCGCGGCACTCGTCGCCGACGGCTACGGTGCATGGGCCGAGGTGGAGTGGATCCGGCAGATGGAGGAGCAGGCGCTGGCCATCCAGGCGGTCCTCGGCGGCATCGGCTTCATCTCCCTGCTGGTGGCCGCGATCGGCATCGCCAACACCATGCTGATGAGCGTCTACGAGCGCACGAAGGAGATCGGCGTCATGAAGGTGCTCGGCGCCGCGCTGGGTGACATCCGGAAGCTGTTCCTGATCGAGTCCGCCGCCATCGGGTTCTTCGGCGGCGTCCTGGGCGTGCTGCTCAGTCTCCTGGTTTCCGCGCTCCTCAATGCCGTCCTCGGGGAAAGCATGGGGATGGGCCTCGACGGGGAGGCCCTCAACGTCTCCCTGATCACCTGGCCGCTGGTGCTCGTGGCGATCGCGGGTGCCACGCTGATCGGCATGGTCTCCGGGTTCGTGCCGGCGCAGCGCGCCACGCGGCTGAGCCCGCTGGACGCGATCCGCTCCCAGTGACTCAGATGGTCTCGGCCGTGAACCGGAAGCGGGGATCGACGATGTCCTGCTGGGCATGCACGAGCCGCAGCTCGCGGGAGCCCTGCGCCGTCGTCGCTTCGAGGACCGAGTAGACGATCGACGCCGTGGCCCCGAGCGCGGTGCCGAGATCCCCCGAGCGCAACCAGTGGGTCAGGAACATGGCGGTGGTGAGGTCCCCCGAACCCGTGAACAGGCGATCGAGGATCGGCGTGGAGACCAGCCGGAGGCCCTGCTCCCCCACCGCCAGCATGTGCAGCGCGTCGCTGGCGATGTCGTCGGCGGTCACGGAGGTGACGACGACAATGCCCGGCCCGCGGTCGCGGAGCTCCCGGGCGGCGTTGACCACGTCCTGCAGCGTGTGCGTCTGCCGACCGGTCAGGTACTGCAGCTCGAAGAGGTTCGGCATCATGATGTCGGCCCTGCCCACGACGTTGTCGCGCCAGTACTCCGGTATCCCCGGGCGGGCGTAGAACCCGCGGCCGACGTCGCCCATCACGGGGTCGGCGCAGAAGATCGCCGCAGGATTGTGCCGCTTGACCATGTCGGAGGCCTCGAGGATCACCTCCCCCACCTCGGGGGCGCCGAGGTAGCCGCAGAGCAGCGCATCCACTCGGGGCAGGGCCCCGCGGTCCTCCACGCCGTGCAGGACCGCGCGCACGTCGTCGGCGGGGATCAGTGGGCCGCGCCAGGAGTCGTAGCTGGTGTTGTTGGAGAACATCACGGTGTGTATGGGGATGACGTCAACCCCGGATCGCTGGAGCGGGAACACTGCGGCGGAGTTGCCGGCGTGGCCGTACGCGACGGCGGATTGGATGGAGAGCACCGTGGGCATTGCTCTATCTTCGCACGGGTGCATAATGGAGCGCATGACTGCCCACAGCGAGTATCTGAGCCCCCGGTTCATTCCGCTCGCGCACCGGGGCGGTTCGTTCCTCCCTGCGAACCTCGGGATCGAGAACACCCTGCGCGCCTTCGAGAACGCGGCGGCGCTCGGCTACGACTACTTCGAGACCGACGTGCACGCCACCAAGGACGGGCACGTGATCGCCTTCCACGACGCCAACCTCGTGCGGGTCACCGACTTCGACGGCGCACCGGGCGACCTGCTCCTGGAGGAGGCGAAGGAGCTCCTCGTCGGTGACCGCGAGGCGATCCCCACCCTCGACGAGCTGTTCGAGCACTTCCCCGACGCCAACTTCAACATCGACATCAAGGACCGGGCGGCGACGGTGCTGCTGTCCGAGACGATCGACCGCCACAACGCACAATCCCGGGTGCTGGTCGGGTCCTTCTCCGCGGGCCGGATCCGGCAGTTCCGGCGGCTGCAGCCGGGCGTCCCCACCGCGGCCTCCCCGAAGGCCGTCGCCGCACTGGCGGCCGGGCTGATCACCACGGCGGCCGACGTCTACCAGATTCCCATGCGCTACCAGCGCGGGCTGATCGGGGTCGACCTGGTCACGCGCAAGAACGTCCGACGCATCCACCGGGCGGGCAAGAAGGTGCACGTCTGGACCATCGACGACGACAGCATGATGCACCGCCTCATCGACTGGGGCGTCGACGGCATCGTCACCGATCGCCCCGAATTGCTCAAAGCCGTCCTGCGCATGCGCGGCATGTGGTCTACTCGTTGAGGAACAAACGCGCCCGCTCGCGCGTTATGTTTCATGAGGAGGAATCATGGCAGACCATGCACTTCGTGGCGTTGGATTAGGCTCCAAGACCTTCGAGGACGAGCAAGGCATCGAGTTCGCGGACCGACAGGTCCTCGGTTTCGACTGCCCCAACGGCCACCATTTCGAGGTAACTTTCGCGATCGAGGCAGAACTTCCCACCGAGTGGGAATGCAAGAAATGCGGCAAGGTGGCTGTTCGCTCCGACGGTGTCGTGGGCGAGGAGAAAGTCACCAAGCCCGTGCGCACCCACTGGGACATGCTTCGCGAGCGCCGCTCCATCCCGGAGCTCGAGGACATCTTCAACGAACAGCTCAACAAGAAGCGCGAGAACGACGCGCTCTACTGACAATCACGGATCAATATCCACGACGGCTCCCACCATCAGGCGGGGGCCGTCGTCGCTCAACAAGCTTTGCTGGTTGAGTCCGTCGAAACCATCCTCAGCGAACAGCTGGAACCGGCTTCCTGCCCAAGTCCGGGGTGGTTTCGACCTTCCCGGGGCTCCTTCCCTTCGACCATCGTGCAGCGACTCCGTCGCGACACGAGCTCAGGGACCACGTCGCGCCGGGAGCTCAACCAGCGA
>JAAYZP010000288.1 GCA_012514785.1 Propionibacterium sp.
AGGCCGCCGCCCTGCTGGCCGAGCAGACCAACGACCAGACGGTGCTCTCCACCGTCGAGGGGATCGAGGGACTGACCACCGGCATGAGCCGCAAGATCTGGCAGAAGATCTCGCTGCTGGAGGTGGAACGTTAACGCTGGCTGGCTGCTCGGCGCGCCTCGATCGCGGCCAGCACGTTCGCCGGCACATAGTCGGACACGTCGCCGCCCAACTTCGAGACCTGGCGGATGATCGTCGACGACAGCGTCACCCACTGCTTCGACGCCGGGAGCAGCACGGTCTCGATCCCGGTCATCGAGTGGTTCATGTGGGCTTGCTGGAGCTCGAAGTCGAAGTCGGAGGCGAACCGCATGCCTTTGACGATCATCGTGGCCCCGTGGTCGCGGGCGAAGTCCACCAGCAGCCCGGACAGCGGCTCCACCGTGACGCCGGGCAGGTGGGCGATCGCCTCCCGGGTGAGCGCCATGCGTTCCTCGTAGTCGAACAGGTAGTTCTTCGTCGAGTTCGTGCCGACGGCGACGACGACCTCGCCGAACAGCGCTTGCGCGCGCTCGATCACGTCGATGTGCCCCAGCGTGATCGGGTCGAAGGACCCCGCGCACAGTGCCTTGCTCATGCTTGCTCTCTCATCTCTCGTGCTCAATCCGTGGACCCGAAGTACAGGGTCGCCTCGCCGTAGCGCCGCGACCAGGTCTCGGTGAACTCCTCCGGCCACGCCGGCTGGCGGCTCCGGCGGCTGCGTTCGACGACGACCAGCGCCTGGCCCGTCAGCTTGCCCCCTGCGACGAGCGCCGCCAGCAGCTCATCGATGCCCTCCGGGCCGAAGTCGTACGGCGGGTCGACGAAGACGAAGTCGAACTCGCCCACCACCTGCTCCAGTGCGCCCGGGAGTTTCCCGGCGATGACGTCGACGTGCAGCTTGGTGGCGCGCGCGCTGCCGCGGATCAGCTTGGCCGTACTGGGGTCGCCTTCCAGGATGACGACGGGGCCGGCTCCCCTGCTGGCCGACTCCAGCCCGATGGCGCCCGAGCCGCCGAACAGGTCCAGCACCGCGATGCCCGCGAGGTGCTCATCGGGCGCCCGGTCAGCAGCGCCGAACCAGCTGGCCAGCGCCGAGAACAGAGCCTCGCGCGTGCGCTCGGTGGTGGGCCGGGTGCGGTCGCCCTTCGGCGCATCGATGCGCCGACCCTTCGCGCGGCCTGCGATGATCCTCGTCATGACTTCTCCAACCACTCGCCGGCCGCGACCCGCTCGGCCTGCGTGATGAGGTCGGCCAGGAGCGGGTCGGAGGAGGCTCGCTCATCGGCGAGCACCCGCTCGGCCAGGTCCTTGGCGCGTTCGATCAGGTCCACGTCCGCCAGGCGCAGGATCTTCAGCGACGACGCCCCCGACTGGCCGGCGCCCAGCACGTCGCCCTCGCGGCGGATCGCGAGGTCAACCTCGGCCAGCTCGAACCCGTCGTGCGAGTTGGCGACCGCGTCGAGCCGGTCCACGGCGCGCGGCTCGTCGCCCTTCAGCGGCGCGAGCAGCAGGCACAGCCCCGCGTGCTCGGCACGGCCGATGCGCCCCCGGAGCTGGTGCAGCTGCGAGACGCCGTAGCGGTCGGCGTCCATCACCACCATCATCGACGCGTTGGGCACGTCGACGCCGACCTCGATCACGGTGGTGGCCACCAGGACGTCGATCTCGCCGGCCGCGAAGGCCGCCATCGTGTCGTCGCGTTCGTCGGTGGCCTGTTTACCGTGCACCATGCCGAGCCGCAGCCCCTGCAGCGGGCCCGAGGCCAGCTGGTTGGCCAGCTCGGTGACCGCGACGAGCCGGCGTTCGCCGTCGGCTTTCTCGGGGTTGATCGTCGGGCAGACGACGAACGCCTGCCGGCCCTGCTGGACCTCCTCGCGGATCCGCTCCCAGGCGCGATCCACCCAGGCCGGATGCGTGTAGGTGTTGACGAAGACGGTCTGCACATCCGCGCGCCCGTGCGGGCGGTCGCGGAGTTCGCTCACGCTCAGATCGCCGAAGATCGTCATGGCGATCGAGCGCGGGATCGGGGTGGCCGTCATCACCAGCATGTGCGGCTTGTTGGCCACCTTGCCGACGAGTGCCGCCCGCTGCTCGACGCCGAAGCGCTGCTGCTCGTCGATCACGACCAGCCCGAGGTCGAAGAATTCGACCGGGTCGGAGAACAACGCGTGGGTACCGACGACGATGCCCGCCTCGCCGGTGACGATCCGGTTCAGCGCCTCGCGCCGCTCCGCGGAGGACAGCGAGCCGGTGAGCAGGGTGACGTCGGTGGCGTCCGGCGTCTCGAGGCTGCGACCCTCGCCCAACTTGCCCAGCAACGCGCGAATGGATCGGTGGTGCTGCTTCGCGAGCACCTCCGTCGGCGCGACGAGCACGGCCTGGCCCCCGGCGTCGACGACGGCGAGCATCGCCCGCAGCGCGACGAGGGTCTTACCGGCACCCACCTCGCCCTGCAGGAGCCGGTGCATCGGCTCCGGGCGGGCGATCTCGTCGAAGATGGTCTCCCCCACCTCCTGCTGGCCGGGGGTGAGGGTGAACGGGAGCCGCTCGTCGAGCGCATCGAGGATCCCGCCGACCCGCCGGGGCCG
>JAAYZP010000289.1 GCA_012514785.1 Propionibacterium sp.
AACACCGGGGGAGCGACGTTCGGTACCCGACGCTACGTCCCCACCGAGGCCGACCTCTACCTCATGGCGCGCCAGCTGGAGGAGCACAACATCGACGGGCTGCTCATCTCGGGCGGCTTCCACGCGTACGCGACGGTGGACATGCTGGAGCGGGAGCGGCACCGCTACCCGGCGTTCAACATCCCGATCGCGCTGCTGCCGGCCTCCGTGGACAACAACCTGCCCGGCTGGTCGATGGCCGTCGGCTCCGACACCGCGCTCAACACGCTCGTCGACTCGATCGACATGGTGCGCATGTCTGCCTCCGCGAGCAAGCGGGCGTTCGTCGTCGAGGCGATGGGACGCACCTGCGGGTTTCTGCCGCTGCTCGGCGGTATCGCGGGTGGCGCCGAGAAGGTGTACCTGCCGGAGACCGGCATCACGCTGCCGCAGCTGGCCGACGACATCGCGGCCCTGGTGGACGCGTTCGACACCGGCCGCTCGTTCTACCTCGCCGTGATCGGGGAGGAGGCGAGCCAGCACTACACCTCCGAGGTGGTGGCCAAGATGTTCGAGGCCGAGGGCCACGGGCGATACACGGTGCGGCAGGCGGTGGTGGGCCACCTGCAGCAGGGCGGCATCCCCAGCCCGTTCGACCGCATCAACGCCACGCGGCTGGCCTACCACGCCATCGCGTACCTGGACGACCAGATCGAGGCCGGCAAGGCCGACTACGGCGCCGCCGAGACGGCCGTCGAGGGGCTCATGTCACCCGCGCGACGGATCATGGACATGATGGACTGGCCCAACCAACGCCCGCGCGACCAGTGGTGGCTGAAGCTGGTGGCCGTCGCCGATGAGCTGAGCCGCCGACCGGGGCAGAGCGAGTAGCGAAGCTCAGCACAGCGGGAGCGCGGAGCCGAAGTTCCTCGTCGCCTCGCAGGTCATCGTCGCGGCCTCCCGCAGCGCGGGCGTGTCGGCGGCGAGATCCTGCGGGCGCATCATCCGCACGACGAGCGTGTGCAGGTCCGAGCCGCGCTGCACCATGGTGAACAGCACGCTGGTGGCCGCGCCGTCGTCCTCGCGCGTGCCGACGAAGCCGCACGTCACGGCGACGGCGTCGCCGTCGATGGTGATGAACTGCGGGGTCACCTGGAAGTCGACGACGTAGGCGGAGCCCTGGTCGGTGATCAGCGCCTGGCACGCGGCCGGCAGCTCCGTGCCGACGCTGGTCAGCGTGGCTACCTGGAGGCTCACGTCGTGCGCGACGTCGCGCACTCGGATCAGGCGACGGTCACCCTCGGTGACCTCGTCGGCGTACCGCTCCCAGTGGTCGGGGACCGTGACGGCGGTGTCGTCGACCACCTCGACGGTGCCGGCGGGGGAGGGCGGCGCCTCGGGCGAGGGGCTGGCGGATGCCGAGGGCGTGGCGGTTGTGGCGGGTGCGGCTTCGTCGTCGCGCGCGTCGGTGCCGAACACGACGTAGAGCACCGCCACCATGACCACCATCGCGAGGCCGATGGCGCCGACGACGATCCACTGGCGCCGGCTGTCGTCGTCGCCGGGGGGAGCGGGTTGGCCCGCACCGGCGGCGCGTCGCGGCGCGAGCGGATCCTCGTCCCGGAACTCGGGCAGCTCCGGCTGCGCGCCCACGGACCTGCGCGGGCGTGGCTCCTCGGACATCGGCACCTCCTCGTCCAAGGCTACTGCGCACCTCGGAATTGGCAGCCCGACGACGCTCCGGCTACAGTGTTCTGGCCGGGCGCATAGCTCAGTTGGTTAGAGCACCTGCCTTACAAGCAGGGTGTCGGCGGTTCGAGTCCGTCTGTGCCCAC
>JAAYZP010000290.1 GCA_012514785.1 Propionibacterium sp.
AGTGCCGGGCGAGCTTCGCGATCGCCCACGCCAGCACAACGAACGCCAGCACGTTCGTCAGCCGCAGGCCGACCACGCTCCAGTACAGCTGGGAGTCGACGACTCGGTCGACGATCCCGAAGATCTCCAGCGAGAGGCTCGGGTAGACGCTGGTGGTCTCGTACCAGTGCGTGCCGACGAGGAGCCCCGGCAGTCCGGCCTCCCCCGACGGCACCTCGTAGGGGTTCAGGCCGCGGGACATCAGCCAGCCCTGGGCCGCGTACGAGTAGGCGTCGCGGGAGTGCATGGGCAGCGCGAACATCATCGGCAGCGACCAGATGGCGCCGGCCAGCAGCGGCCGCTTGAAGGTGGGGCCGAGCTGCCACCAGCTCACGAGCAGCACGAGGTGCGCGGGGAGTTGCACGAGGGGGCGCCACCAGGAGGCCCGACGCTCGAGGAGGCCGGGGGCGTCGATGAATCCTGCGCACACGACGACCAGGACGGCCAGCAGCCCGGTGAGAATCCACACCCAGCTGCGGTTGGTGGCGCGCTCCGGCATCCGCTGGTCCTTGCTCGTGACGACGGCATGAGCCTACCGGGGAAGGGGCGGAGCGTCGGCGACCGCGAGCCCTTCTTATTATCACCACGTTCTCGTAGGCTAAATGGATGCGTCATCGAACCCTCATCATCGGATCCGGCTTCGGCGGGCTCTTCGCCGCCAAGGCGCTCCGCCGCGCGGACACCGACATCACCCTGGTCGCCCGCACCACCAGCCATCTGTTCCAGCCCCTGCTCTACCAGGTGGCCACCGGCGTCCTCAGCGAGGGCGAGATCGCGCCCGCCACCCGCGAGATCCTCCGCCGCCACGAGAACGTGCAGGTGCTGCTCGGGCTCGTCGAGACGATCGACCTCGAAGCGCGCACCGTCTCCTGGCGCTTCCACGACAGCACCCACGAGACGGAGTACGACTCGCTCATCGTCGCGGCCGGCGCCGGGCAGTCCTACTTCGGCAACGACCACTTCGCCACCTACGCACCGGGCATGAAGACCATCGACGACGCGCTCGAGCTGCGGGCGCGCATCCTCAACGCCTTCGAGATGGCGGAGTTCATGGACGGCGAGGACCGACGTCGCGCCCTCACCTTCGTGGTGGTCGGGGCCGGCCCGACCGGGGTCGAGATGGCGGGCCAGATCCGGGAGCTGGCGACGTCCACGCTCGCGAAGGAGTTCCGCAACTACGACCCCCGCGACGCGCGGGTCGTCCTCGTCGACGGCGCGGACCAGGTGCTGCCCGCGTTCGGCCGCCGGCTCGGCAGGAAGACGGAGCGGTCCCTCGCGAAGCTCGGCGTCGAGGTGCGGCTCAGCGCCTTCGTGACCGACGTCGACGGCACCGGCGTCACGCTGCGCGACGCCGACGGGGAGACCGAGCGCATCGACTCGATGACCAAGGTGTGGGCCGCCGGCGTGCAGGGCAGCGAGCTCGGCACCCAGCTGGCCGAGCAGAGCGGCGCGACGCTCGACCGCACGGGGCGGGTCGTCGTCGAGGAGGATCTGACGCTGCCCGGCCACGCAAACGTGTTCGTG
>JAAYZP010000291.1 GCA_012514785.1 Propionibacterium sp.
CCACCGTCGTCGGCTCGGCGTCGATAACCGGCCGGTGCACCATGTCGCGACGGTTGTGGCTCCTGGCGATCGACATGGGGATGCGCAGCACCGCGGCGGAGTACGTCGCCAGGTCGACGCTGTCCTTGCCCATGTCGGTGAGCACCCGCTCGTCGGCGAGGTCGTCCGTCGTGAGCTCGTCGAGCTCCGCGAGCACGTGGTCCTTCGACATCCACACGACGGGGGTCTCCTCGTAGAGAGGGATGGCGTGGAGCCCGTCGGTGTCGAGGGGCAGCCGGACGAAGCACATGTCGACGTCGCCGGCATCGATGACCTCGCGCTGCCGTTCCTCCTCGACCGCGACGATCTCCAGCGGGACGCGCGGGAACCGCTCGGCCCAGACGCGTCGCCACTTGGCCAGCGTGACCCCGGGGACGAAGCCGATCCGCAGGCCGGCGGCCTCGGTGCTGGGGCTCGTGTTCACCCCCGCAGAGTAACCCACGACTAGGATTCGGGCATGAGCCAGACCATGAAGCCGATCACGGCCGCAGCCAAGCTCGGCATCTACCTGCCGGCCGCCCCCGAGTCGTTCCGCAACAACCCCATCACCCGCGACGAGCTGGACGAGCTCCGCACGAACCCACCCGAATGGCTGCTCGAACTGCACCGCAACGGCCCCTTCCCCCGCGACGTCGTGGCCCGGAAGCTGGGGATCTCACGCTCCGGGCTGGCGCGTGCCGGGGTCAGCGACGCCATGGACGCGGGCCAGATCGGCGAGCTGCTCGCCGACCCGCCCGGCTGGCTGATCGACGAGCGGGAGACCGCGAAGAAGGTGGCCCGGGAACGGTCCCAGAACGGCTGACCCCCCGGGACGCGCCCCGTCGTCACCACCGCACGCGTACCCTTGCCATTGTGAGTGGTTTGTTTGGGTCCCGCGCGCAGGGAGAAGCTTGGTTCCGCATCGGGCGGGTGCAGTTCACCTCGACGTTGCTCGTCGTGGCGCTCGGTGCCGTCGGGATGGTGTTGTGCGCCTTCATGCCGTCACTGGCGATGGCCCTGTCCTTCCAGCCGCAGGCGGTGCTGTCCGGCGAGGTCTGGCGCCTCGTCACCTGGCCGCTGGTCAACCTCATCTCGTTCTGGTCGCTGCTGAACCTCGTGCTGCTGTGGTACTTCGGCACCATGCTGGAGTCGACGCTCGGCCGCAACCGGATGCTGCGCTTCTACCTCGAGATGTGGGGCGCGCTGACGATCGCGACGGCGCTCGTCGGGTTCGTCCTGCCGATGTCGACGGCGCTGTGGGGGCTGCGCGACATCCAGTTCCTCGTGCTGCTGATCTGGATCGCCGACAACCCCACCCGCCGGTTCATCCTGAACATCCCGGCCTGGGCGCTCGGCGCCTTCCTGCTCGGGCTGCAGGTGCTCACGATGGTCGCGACGCGCCAGTGGGGCCCACTGGTCACGCTGGTGCTGGCGCTGTTCTTCGTCGCCGTCGCCGCGCGACGCCACGGCCTGCTGTCGAGTCTCACGTTCATCCCCGGCGGCGGCTCCGGCGGTTCACCGTCGAAGGCACGGGCGAAGGCCAAGGCCAAGCCGTCGGCGAGGGCGCAGCGCCAGCAGCAGCGGCACATGTCCGACGAGGACCGCATCGACCAGCTGCTGGACAAGATCAGCGCGCAGGGAATCCACAGCCTCACCAAGGCCGAGCGGGCCGAGCTGGAGAAGCTGCGCAAGCGTCGTCGCTCCGGCTGACGCGGGCCGTCGTCGGTTCGTCTCCGCCAGCTCGATGATCAGCTAGGCCGCGGGGCCCCCGGACGCGCGTAGCGCCACCAGGTGATCGCGATGCACATGATCGCCCAGGCCACGCCGATCCAGTAGAACAGCGTCGGGCTCATGATCGTGAGGCCCACACCGAACAGGAACGGACCGAACGCCGCGATCGCCGCGGTCCAGCCGATCACGCCGCCGGCCTGGCGGGGCTCGAAGATCATCGGCATCTGCTTGAACGTCGACGCGTTGCCGATCCCGCTGAACAGGAAGATGGCGAGCATCCCCCAGAGGAACAGGTTGAAGTCGGCCGTCAGCGCCTCGGCCGAACTCGTGTCCGGCTGCAGCGACGGGATCGTGATGATGATCGAGACCACCAGGCCGATGCCGGAGATGAGCGTCCAGATCGCGCCGCCCATCTTGTCCGTCAACGGCGCGAACACGATGCGTGCGCCGGCGCCGACGAGTGGGCCGAGGAAGACGAACTTCACCGGGTCCACGACGTCGTACCCCGCGACGAGGACCTGCGCGGTCTCACCGAAGCCCGAGACGATGTCGGCGTTGTTCTGCCCGTACAGGTTCGCCATCAGCAGGCCGAACTGCGCGGAAAGCCCCGAGAACGTGCCGAAGGTCATGATGTAGAGCAGCGTCATCCACCACGTGTCCTGGTTGTTGAAGATGTCGAACTGCTGCTTGATGCTGGCCTTGACGGGCACGGACTTCAGGACGATGTACGCCCAGATCGCCACCACGATGATCAGCGGGATGTAGACGAGCGCGGAGTCCTGGTACCAGACGACGACGTCGGATTGGCCCGCGAACGACATCGTCTGCGAGCCCAGGAAGCCGAACATGCCGAACGTGATCAGCCACGGGGTGAGCAGCTGCACCAGCGAGACGCCGAAGTTGCCGACGCCGGCCTGGATGCCCAGCGCCGTGCCCTGGAGCCGCTTCGGGAAGAAGTACGACGTCGACGGCATGAAGCCGGAGAACGCGCCGCCACCGATGCCCGCGAGGAACGCCAGCGCCATCAGGCGCCAGTACGGCACGTCGGGGTTGGTGACCTCGAAGCCCCAGCCGAGCACCGGCAGGATGAGCAGCAGCGTGGTCAACGTCACCATCTTGCGGGTGCCGATCTTCGGCGGCAGCACCATCCAGATGAGGCGCAGCAGGCCGCCGGAGAGGCCGGGCATGGCCGCCATCCAGTAGAGCTGCGCCGCCGTGAACGTGAACCCGAGTGCGTTGAGCTTCGGGATGATCGCGCTCGGCAGGAACCATGCGACGAAGCACAGCGTCAGGCTGACGGTGGTGACGCTCAGCGTCGTCCAGGCGAGTTTCTTGTCCCAGGTCTTCTCGTCCTCGGGATTCCAGGATTGGAGCCAATCCCCCTGCGTTTCATGTTTGGTGCTCACTGCTTGGCCTCCTCAAGGGGCAGTTCGATGGAGCCGGCCAGATCGGGCGACTTGTCGTCGAGCATCCTCATGATGGTCACGTGCATCCAGACGGCGCACACGACCGTGACGAGGAAGATGACGAAGAAGGTGCTGGTGGGGAACCCGCTCCAGTCCTTCGTGTAGGCGAACAGGGGAGGCAGGAAGAACCCGCCGAGCCCTCCGAGCATCCCGACGAGGCCGCCCACGGAGCCCACGTTGTCGGGGAAGTACTCGGGAATGTGCTTGAACACGGCGGCCTTGCCGAAGCCCATGGCGCACCCGAGGATGAAGACGAGGATGACGAACGGCCACAGGCCCAGCTGGTAGGCGAGGTGGTCGGTGGTGGTGCCGTCGACGTGCGCGATCGTGATGTGCCCGTTCGGCATCATGAGGATGCCCGAGGAGATCAGCATCAGCGCGAAGGTGAGGTACATCACCTTGCGCGCGCCCCAGCGGTCCGACATCCAGCCGCCCACGGGCCGCAACAGCGAGGCGGGGAAGATGAACGTGGCGGTGAGCAGGCCGGCGACGGTGAGGGTGACGTCGAAGTTGTCGACGTAGTACTTCGGCAGCCAGGCCGACAGCGCGACGTAGGCACCGAATACGGCGACGTAGTACAGGCTGAAGCGCCACACGCGCACGTGTTTCAGCGGCTTCAGCATCGAGCGGATCGACTGCGACTTGCCGGGCGCCCGGTCCTGGCGCGGCACGATGATCCAGGTGGCGATACCGACGATGACCAGCAGCACCGCGTAGATCACCGGCACCAGGCGCCAGCCGCCCTGGATGCCGAAGATGAACGTGGCACCGGAGGTGGCGGCGATGAGCGGTGGGCCGATGAACTTCGTCGCCGACGCGCCGACGTTGCCCGCGCCGAACACGCCGAGGGCCAGGCCCTGACGGTCGCGGGAGTACCAGGCGGCGTTCCAGGCGGTGCCGACGGAGAAGAGGTTGCCCGCGAAGCCGACGACGAACGCCAGCAGGATCAGCATCCAGTAGCTGTCGGCGGTGGAGACGAGGTATGCGGGGATCGCCACTGCGAACAGCATGAAGAGGGTGACGACCCGGCCGCCGAAGCGGTCCGTGATGATGCCCGCAGGCAGGCGCCACATCGAGCCGTTCAGCACCGCGACGGCCGAAATCCAGGAGAGTTCGACGTCGGTGAGCCCAAGCTCCTCCTGGATCGGCACCCCGAGGATGCCGAACATCAGCCACACCGCGAACATC
>JAAYZP010000033.1 GCA_012514785.1 Propionibacterium sp.
GGAGTTCTACCTCAGTAACCCGCTGGAGATCCTGAAACTCTGGGACGGCGGCATGAGCTTCCACGGCGGCGCGATCGGCGTGATCCTGGGGATCGTGTGGGTGGCGTACCGACGGGGTCGGCCGTTCCTGCAGGTGGCGGACTTCCTTGTGCCGGCCGTGCCGCTCGGGCTGGCGCTGGGCCGGATCGGCAACTTCATCAACGGCGAGCTCTGGGGGCGCGCCGCGCCGGAGTCGCTGCCCTGGGCCATGGTCTTCCCGACCGGCGGCGACGTCGCCCGCCACCCGTCGCAGCTCTACCAGGCCCTCCTGGAGGGCGTGCTGCTCTTCATCATCCTGTGGCTGTTCGCGCGGAAGCCGCGCTACCGCGGGCAGGTCGCGGGCCTCTTCCTGGCCGGCTACGGCGTACTGCGCTTCACCGCCGAGTTCTTCCGCGAGCCCGACGCGCACCTGGGCATTCTAGGTTTCGGGATGAGCATGGGGCAGTGGCTCTCGGTGCCCATGGTGCTGGCCGGGGTGATCCTGATCAGCTGGGCGACGACGTCGAAGATCGACGACCGTGAGGACGCCGTCGAGGCTGCGGAGAACCCTGTGGACAACCCTGGGGAAACTGTGGGTACCGAGGGTCCCCCGTCCGGCGCGGATACTGAGACGGCTGAGGAGATTTCTCAGGGCGACAAGGGGCGCGACGACGCTCCGGGAGACGAGGCGGCGGATGCCGCCGGTCGTGAACCTGAGGAAAGGTAACGGTTTGCAAGCTTGTGGACAGTGTGGATAACTCTCCGGAGGGTTTCGCGCGCAAATCGTGATGACAAGGGGTTTTGGCGCCTACTTGAGTTGTTGACAACCCTGTGGAGTCTTTCTGGGGCAAGTTCGTGCTGTGGAGAGTGAACCTGGGGACGGTCTCGCTGCCATCACTGGAACATGAGACCTTTCGAAGAACTGCCGTTGGCGTCCCTGTCCATGTTCCCCGCGGAGGCCGCGGCCCTGCGGCGCGACCGGGCACGCGGCTTGCTGTGGTCGCCGTTGCCCGGGGTGTTTGCTCCAGCTGATCTGGAGGACGACTGGAGCTGTCGCGTGCTGGCGGCCCATCTCTGGGCTCCGGAGCTGGTCATCGTCGGGGCGGCCGCCGCGAAACTCGGTTGGTGGGAGCAGTTGCCCGTCGACACGATCACGCTCGCAGGGGCGAAGCGGAAGTCGCCCGCGTCGTGGCTCGCGGTCGAACGCAGCGAGGTGCCGATCGAGCTGGTCACGGAGCGGCAGGGGCTGCGATTCGCGTCTCCGGCGCTGTCGGTCCTGCAGCTGGCGCCGACCATGGGCGGCGAGGTGATCGACCGCGCGCTCCGCGTCGGTGCGGCCTCCCTCGCGCAGATGCAGGAGGCGCTCGGGCTGGTGCTGGGGAGGCCCGGGACGGCGGAGGTGCGGCGCCTCCTGAGGGAATCGCGCGAGGCCCCTTGGTCGCCGGTCGAGCGCCGGGCGCACCGCATGCTCCGCAAGGCTCGGATCAGCGGGTATCGGACCAACTACGAGGTGCGGATCCGCGGCAAGCGCTATTACATCGACATCGCGTTCCCGCAGCACATGCTGGCCGTCGAGATCGATGGGTTCGACTTCCACGATGGCCCGGCCGCCATGGACGCCGACCGGATCAAGCAGAACGCGCTGGTGCAGGAGGGCTGGACCGTGCTGCGTTACACGTCGCGGATCATGGACACGCTGACGAAGGATGTCCTCGGCCACGTCTCCCGCTGAACCTGTTCGCGATCGACCGCCAGTGCGATCCAGCGGGGCCGATTCGGGCGAAAGCGCGATCGAGTGGTCGATCGCGAACACCGCGTGGACGCTGCCTGTACGCGATCGACCGCCAGAATGCGGTTTTGCCGTTTTCGGCGTCGCAAGAACGCACTGGCGGTCGATCACGAACAACTTTCAGGAAAGACCACTCGCGATGCGCACGGTGTCCCCCACGTAGCTGCGGCCGAACAGCACCACGTGGACGAGGAGCAGGTGTAGCTGGTGCATCCCGATCCGGTCCCGCCACCCGTCGGCCAGCGGGCTGACCTCCCGGTAGCCGGCGATCGTGGATGCCAGGTGCGGCGAGCCGAACAGGTGGAGCGCGGCGAGGTCGCTCTCCGCGTGGCCGCCGTGGGCGGCGGGATCGATGAGCGTGCCGACCACGCCGCCCCGGGTTCGCGCCCAGACGACGTTGCCGCCCCACAGGTCCCCGTGGGTGCGCGCCGCGCCGTGGCCGCTCGCGACGACGGCCCCCGGCTGCGTCGAGTCGAACGCGCCGTCGGCCACGCGCCCGACGGCCCGGGCGAGTGTCCGACGCTCCGTGTCGTCGAGGATGTCGGCCATCCGGAGGTACGGCTCCAGCCGGGCAGCCGCGAAGAACTCGCCGAAGGACGCGTAGGTGGGCCGGTGGACGGTGGGCAACGGCAGCCCGGCCAGCATCTGCTCCCCGACGACACCCTCCCGTGGCGCGCAGCCCCACCACCCGGCTCCCGCGGCATGGGTCCGGGCCAGCCGGCGCCCGAACTCGGCCGCCTCCTCCCCGGTGGGCGAGGCGTGCGGCATGAGGCGGGTCTCCAGCCAGGTGTCCCCGACTTCCGCCAGCTCTGCGACGGCGGCGCCGCCGTCGTCGACCGCCTCCTGCAGCCAGCGCAGGCCGGCCGCCTCTGATGCGATCGCCGCCTCCGAGCCCTGCTTGCGGAAACTTTCCATCAAACCAACCTACAAGTCCCACGAATGGGAGCGATTGGCCCTCGGTGGCAGGATGGGACATATGCGTCCTCACATTGGCCGCCGCTTCGTTTTCTCCGCGGTCGGCGTCATCTTCATGGCGTTGGGCATCACCACGCTCACCCTCGCCGGCCTCGGCACATCCCCCGTCTCGGCCCCGATCTGGGTGGCCACGCTGGGCGGCGGCCTGAGCTTCGGCGGCTGGACGGTGGTTGGCAACGCGCTGTTGATCGCCATCCAACTGGTGCTGCTCCGCCGCGACTTCCCGCGCAGCGGCTGGCTCCAGATCCCCGCGGTCCTGGTGCTTGCCACCGTGATCGACCTCTGGTCCTGGGTGCTGGGCTGGGTGCCGCTGGAGACGTACTTCCACCGGATCGTGCAGCTGCTCATCGGGGTGGTGTTCATGGGGATCAGCGTCGCCATCCAGATGGCCGCCGACCTGCTCTACCTGCCGGGGGAGGGCACCGTCGCGGCGATCGCGAAGGTCACGAAGGTGCCGTTCCCGCGGCTGAAGGTGATGTTCGACGTGTCGATGGTGACGCTCGCGTTGATCCTGTCCCTGATCCTGTTCGGGGAGATTCGAGGGCTGCGGGAGGGCACGGTGGTGGCGGCGTTCGCCGTCGGGATCGTGGCCGGGTTCGTGAATCCGACGGTCCAGCGCGCGCTGAAGCGGCTGCTCGGGGAGAAGGAGCCCGCCGCGAACGAGGCGGCGTGAGCATTCCGGCCCGCGTCGCCGTAGTCTGATGCCATGCGCACACATGCCGACGTCATCGCCTGGCTGACCGACATGGACGGCGTCCTCGTCCACGAGGACCAAGCCCTACCCGGGGCCCAGGACCTCATCACGCAGTGGAACACCCGCGGCGTCGAATACCTGGTGCTGACCAACAACTCCATCTACACCCCGCGCGACCTCGCCGCCCGGCTCAGCGCGTCGGGGCTGGAGGTCCCGGAGGCGCGGATCTGGACGTCGGCGCTCGCGAC
>JAAYZP010000034.1 GCA_012514785.1 Propionibacterium sp.
CGGAACACGGCGCGGCCGTCGGGGGTCTCGTCCCAGCGGGTGAAGAACTTGCCGAGCTTCAGGAGGGCGTCACTGGCAGGGCCGTCAAGGCGCGCTGATTCCGTCGTCATGTGTTCATTAAAGCAGCGCACTACGCCTTGTAGGGGCCAAATGGCTGAAGTTCTCACAAATACTTCGTTTTTATTTCGTGAGATTTATATTGCCAAAATCGGGGTCGGCGCGGAGCGTCGGCAACGGCCCTAGAATCCGGACCATGACTGTTGCACTGATCATCGGCGGCGGCCGCTCGAGCCGCATGGGTTCCAACAAGCTCGAGCTCACGCTGGAGGGGCGCACCCTCCTGGAGCGGACGCTGGACGCCATCCCCGACGCCGAGCTCGCGATCGTCGTCGCGGAGCGGTTGGAGCTTCGACGCGCCGAGGGTTGGCCGGATGTGCGCTTCACCCTGGAGGAGCCGGCGTTCGGCGGGCCCGTCGCCGGCATCTCGGCCGGGGTCCGGCTGCTCGAGGGGTATGCGGATGACGAGGTGGTCATCGTGCTGCCAATCGACGCTGTCTCCGTCGGCGACGCGGCGCGCGCGCTCGCGGCGGCCGAGCCGGGCGTCGATGGCGTCGTGCTGCAGGACGAGGAGGGGTGGCCGCAGTACCTCTTCGGACGGTACCGGCTGGGGGCGCTGCGTCGGGGGCTCGTGGAGCTCGACGAGGTGCGTGATCTCTCGGTGCGCAAGTTCGGTACGCGGCTCGACGTCGCGACGATCGTCGTCGACGAGGCGGTGACCGCCGACGTCGACACCCCGGAGCAGGCGGAGTTGGCGGGCATCCTCGTGCCGGGTCAGGCGCGCAAGGACGATCCGGTGGTGATGGCGAAGGTGGACGCGTGGCAGCGGGCGCTGCGTGACGCCCTCGGCCTGGGGGACGCGCCGATCGACGTCCCCCGGGTCCTGGAGCTGTCCGGGGTGACGGCCAAGGAGGTCGCGCGCCCGGCGGTGCCGGTGACGAGCTACTGCGTGGGGCTGGCCGTCGGCGTGGCGTGGGCGCGCGGCGAGGACGTCGAGGAAGCCGCAGCCCGGGCGTTCGGTGCGGCGATGGCGCCGGGCTCCGTGCCCGGCTGGTAGCCGCGGCCCGGATGCCGAACTTTCAACCGGCGAAAACGGCCACACAGCCCGCTATACGGGGCTGTGTGGCCGTTTTCGCCGGTTGAAAGTTTCGGAAGCACGCTACGGCACTGCACTTTGCTCGGGCAGCTCCGCACGATGCACCTGGGCAGCACTCAGCGCAGGATCAGTGACACCGTCATCGCGATCACCACGGTGTTGAACACGAAAGCCAGCACCACCTGTGTCCGTAACGACCGTCGCGCACGCCCGGAGCGCCACTTCGTGTCCGCACCGTGGAGCGTCGCTGTGAGGATCGAGAGGGTGAGGAAATCGTCGAACCTCGGCTGTGCGTCGTCGAGCTCCACTGCCTCGCCCGAGGCCCAGAGCCGGTAGTAGTGCAGGGCGTAGGAGTAGACCATCATCGCCCACGAGCCGGCGACCGACGCCAGCCCGAGCGTGATGATCCAGATCGACCCGCGGTACTGGTCCGTCTGCGAAACGAGCAGGGTCAGGAGCGTCGACATCACCGCCGCCTGCACGCTCAACGACGCCGCGCCCGAGGCGCCCATCGCTTTCTGCCACCACGAGAACTTCTCGTGCTGCCCCGAAGCGATGCCCTGCACCACGTCAGCGGGAAGCCGCGTGAACGCGACGTGCGTGAGCACGATGTACAACAACGCGCCCACCACCCACAGCAGCAGGTAGTACGGGACAAGGAGCTCATCGACGAGCACCTGGACGTACGACTGCCCCGGGGCGACGGTGTCGCGCAGGCCCAGCGCCGCCGGGAGGAATCCGAGGGTCACCGCCGCCAGCGAGGCGAAGGTCGATACGTAGATCCTGACCAGGTCGTCGGTCAGCTTCTTCAGGACGAACGTCATACTCAGGGGGCCAGCGGCGCAGCGTCCGCGGTGTCGAGGTCCGGTGCCCAGCCGTCCACCAGCTCGAAGATCCCCTCCAGGATCTCGGTGGGCCTGAATGGGTAGACCTGGATGTTCTCGCGCGTCGCGATGCCCGTCAGCACCAGCACCGTGTGCAGACCGGCCTCCATCCCGGCGACGATGTCCGTGTCCATCCGGTCGCCGATCATGCCCGTGGTCTCCGAGTGCGCACCGATGCGATTCAACGCCGACCGGAACATCATGGGATTCGGCTTGCCGACGACGTAGGGCTGCCGTCCCGTCGCCGCCGTGATCATCGCCGAGATCGCACCCGTGGCGGGCAGGATGCCGTCGGCGCTCGGCCCGATCGGGTCCGGGTTCGTGGCGATGAACCTGGCGCCGTCGGCGATCAGCCGGATCGCCGTCGTGATCTGCTCGAAGGAATAGGTGCGCGTCTCGCCGATGACGACGAAGTCCGGCGCGCGGTCGGTCATGATGAACCCGCGCTCGTGCATCGCGGTGATGATGCCCGCCTCGCCGATCACGTAGGCGGAGCCGCCGGGCTTCTGCTGGGCGACGAAGTCCGCCGTCGCGAGCGCCGACGTCCAGATCCGCGCCTCCGGGACCTCCAGCCCCGACGCGCTGAGCCGGGCGGCGAGGTCGCGCGGGGTGTAGATGGAGTTGTTGGTGAGCACGAGGAAGGGGGTGCCGCCCTCGCGCCAGAGCCGGATGAGGTCCGCGGCGCCGGGGAGCGCCAGATTCTCGTGGACGAG
>JAAYZP010000292.1 GCA_012514785.1 Propionibacterium sp.
CCGGCGCGCCCTTCCGGTCCTTGCGCCCCAAGTTGTCGAGCACCGCATCGGACAGGTGGAAGCCGTCCATCGGGACGGCGACCGCGCGCATGCCCCGGGCGCGCAGCACGTCGACGAGCAACTCCGCCACGGTGGACTTCCCCGACCCCGGCGGACCGGCGATGCCGATGATGACGCGACGCATGGTCGCCCCCGCTGCGATCCGCTCGGCCGCCGCCGCGACCGCCTCAGCAGCTCCGCTCATCTCTGTCTCCCTCCGGTGGTCATTCACTGTGCGATTTGCCACTGTCTGCAGTGGCAAATCGCACAGCTAAGCGGGTGTTGGCCGACGTCAGCGGGGCTTCCGGCCGCCCCAGTGGGACGGGGCCGGGGCCTTCGACGGCGGCAGCGCGTTCTTCCGCGACCACAGGGCGGCGTCCTCCGGCATCGGCGGCAGCTCGACGTCGATGCCCGCCTCAGCGAGCACGTCGACGAGCACCGGGGTCTTCAGCGCCCCGTGGCCGCGCTGGATGAACCGCCCCTGCACCACGCCGCGGGCGTGGACCTCACCCTTCGCGACGAACCGCTGCTCCAGGTAGATGCCCCGCTCGTCGGCGCCGATGATGGCGGTCTCGATCGCGAACGGCTTCCAGAGGTCGAGGCTGCGCCGGTACGCCATCGATGCCTGCCCGACCACCGGGTAGATCTTCCGACGCGTCATCGCCGCCAGCGCGCCGGTGCGGTTGATGAAGTCGACGCGGCCCAGGTCCATGTACGTGAGGTAGCGGCCGTTGTTGAGGTGCCCCAGCATGTCGATGTCGGTGGGCAGCACCCGGAACGGGGTGCGGGCGACGTCGTCGAGCGCCAGCCTCGGACGGCCACGGCTCTTCAGCGTGAAAGCCAACAGGTACTGCAGCCACATGTTCACAGCGCCCCATCCTGCCACGGGGCGCCCCCATCGTGGGGCGTCGAACTACTCCGGGATGCCCGCCTGCTCCAGCATGGCCCAGGCGTCGTCCTCGTCCTCGAAGAGCTCCTCGCCCTCCAGCATGTAGGCCGACGTGTACGCCTCCAGCGCCTCGCCGTCGCGGTCCTGGCCCCGGAGCGCGTCGCCGAGCCGGAGCCAGACGTAGCCGTTGCCGGTGCCGTCAGGGGAGCGCAGCGCGATCCGCAGCGACTCCTCCGCCTCCGCGTACTGCGTGAGCGCGAGGCACGCGTCGCCGAGCGCCACGGTGAGCATCAGCGCTGCCTCCCACTGCGTGTACGGCTGTGGCAGCAGCTCGATCGCGGCGACGTACTGCTCCGCCGCGGCCTGCGGGGCGTCGAGGTCCATGTAGTTGTCGCCCTCGCCGAGCAGGCGCACGATCTCGGCGTGCACGTCGTCGCCCAGCACCTCGAGCACCTCGCCGACGCCGGGCTCCGGGACGCGGACCTCCCACCCGGCCGCCCCGACGGGCATCGTCGGCTCCTCCCGGCCGGGGGAGTAGGAGGTGTAGAACTCGTAGTACTCGTCCGGCTCGCCCCGGAACGCGCGCTTGCCGCTGACCTTGTAGATCGCGTCGAAATAGGCGTGCGCCAGGTCCCTCTCCCCGGCGCGGTAGTAGAGCTTCGCCTTCACAAAATCCACCATCGGACGCGACGCCTCGCTGTGCGGGGCGTACGCGTCGTCGAGCCGCTCCACCCACACGGCCGCCTCCGCGAGAACACCGTGCTCGATGCACGCCTTCGAGGCCTCGAGCGAGAGGATCTGGCCGTAGTAGTCCCACTGGAGCTTCGGCTCCGGCACCAGGTCCCAGGCCTGGCCCAGCTTGGCGATGCACGCGGCGAGATCGCCGTCGCGCTGAGCGGTGCCGGCGTCGCCCATCAGCTGGTCGAGCACGGCTTCCATGGAGCTGTCGAGGCGTGGCCTGGTCATGGCCCTAATCCTACTCATCCTGCTCCTCCGGGTCGCCCTTGAAGTTCCGCAGCGACTGCAGGACCCTGCCCTCCAGGTCGGCGACGTCCACGCCGTAGGGCAACGTCACGGGCGGCTGGTACGTGAACCCCGACGCGCCCATGATCCGTCCGTCCTCCTGGTTGATCGGCCCCGGCTGCAGGAGGTAGTTGTCCGGGTCGTTCATCCACTCCACCACCGCCGGTGCCTTCGGCCCGTGGAACCGGCCGACGTTGTTCCAGTACACGACGGCGTCGATCGGGTGGTGCCCCATGTTGAGCTCGTCGTAGGGGTACCAGTTGCCGTCCTCGCCGCGCACCCGCACCCGCTCGAGCTGCTCGCGCGTCCACTCCTCGGGCTCGCCGGGCGGCATGCCGCGCACCTGGCCGGAGTCGTCGTCGTGCATGCGCTCCAGGACGTCCTTGCCGACGGTGCTCCA
>JAAYZP010000035.1 GCA_012514785.1 Propionibacterium sp.
AACTCGCCGCGGTCGTAGCCGGTCCTCGGCGCGCGCCCCTTCACGGGCAGCGTCGCCAGCACGTCGGCGGCCTCCGGCGCCGCGCGGGTGTCCGTGGGCGCCCCCGCGGCGGGCCCGGGGAGCGCGTCCGCCAGCGGGGTGCCCTGCGGCAACGCCGGCGCCCACCCGGTCAGCGAAAGCACCCAGATCAGCGCCCAGATCGTCGCACCCACGTTGGCCACAGCTCCCGCCCACCTCTCTGGGCCCCAGGCTATCGTCGCGCGCCGGGCCCTTCCCCTGGACGGGGTGGCTACATAGGCTGGGGCCCATGACGACGCTTCCTCTGGTCCTGATCGGCAACGCGAAGGGCGGCACCATCGCCGCCTTCCACGTCGCCGACGACGCCCTCCGCCCCGCAGCCATCACCGCCGTCGGCGAGGGTTGCGGCACGTTCGCGATCGACGACGACCTCGTCTACAGCGCGGTCCGCCAACCCTCCCCCGCGATCGTGACCCTCCGCCTCGACCGCGCCGACGGCACGCTCACCGAGATCTCGAGGCGCGAGGTCGAGCACCCGCTGGCCTACATCGCGGTGGCCCGCGACGGCGACCTGGTGCTCGCCGCCTCGTACCACGGCGGCTGGGGCGCCACGTGGGACAGCACCGACGGCGTCCTCTCCGAGCCCACCTCGCGCGTCGTGCAGGCGAACATGCACGCGGTGGTGCCCACGGCCGACTCGCGGCACGCCTACTACGTCTCCCTGGGCGACGACCGGATCATCGTCCAGTCGCTGATCGACGGCTCCACCACCACCGTGAGCTGCGCGGAGGGCTCCGGGCCCCGCCACCTGGTCCTCTCCGACGACCAGCGCTCGGCCTACCTGATGACCGAGTTCACCGGCGAGGCGATCCGCTTCGACCGCGACCCCGACACGGGCAACCTCACGCAGGCGGAGTCCGTCGAGGGCCACGACCCGGCGCGCGCACTGAAGACCAGCCGCTTCGGTGCCGACCCGCTGGGCGAGCGCCTCATCTGGGGGGCCGATCTCCACCTCGCCGGTGAGGGCAAGTGGTTGCTCACCTCCGAGCGAACGGAGTCCACGATAACCACGATCGCACTCGACGACGGTCGCCTCGGCGACGCCGTCCATCACACCGACACCGAGACCCAGCCTCGCGGCTTCGTCGTCTCCCCCGACGGGGGGCGCGCGGTCGTCGTCGGGGAGCGTTCGGGGCAGGCGACGCTCTACAACGTGCTGCACGACGGCACCCTCAGCGCGCTGGACCGCGTGGAGACGGGCGAGGGACCCAACTGGGTGCGGTTCGCCTGAGCCCGTCGGTAGTTCGCCTCCGCGCCTCGGCGGTTCGCCTCCGTTCGTCGGCTCGCCTGACGACGTCGTAACCGCCCAACCGCAACCTCAGAGGTAGGCCAGGTTGATCTGCGTCGCCTCGTCGAAGAACACCGACTCCCCGAGTCGCGGGCGCACGTGGATGACGTCCTCGGGCTGCAGCTCACGCCGCTTGTCCGCGCGGACGGTCACCCGACGCTGACGGATCGTCACCGGCGAGTCCGCCGTCATGATCGGCGAGCAGTACGCGAACGCCTCCGAGCCCAGGTGCTCCACCAGCTCGACACGCAGGGGCACCGTCGCCGGCTCGGACGGCTTCGCGCCGACGCCCAGGATCTCCCACGCCTCCGGCCGCACCCCGGCGATGACGCGCGGGCCACGCGCGTTCTCGGCGAGCTCGCGGGGGATGCCGAGGTCGATGGCGTGGTTCTCGCCCAGCACCGCCCGACCGTCGACGATGGAGACGCCGTCCATCAGCGTGATCGACGGCGAGCCGATGAACTCGGCCACGAACGTGTTGCCCGGGTTCTCGTAGAGCTCCTTCGGGGTGTCCACCTGCTGCAGGATGCCGTCCTTCAGCACGCACACGCGGTCGCCCATCGTCATGGCCTCGGTCTGGTCGTGGGTGACGTACACCGTCGTCACGCCCAGGTTGCGCTGCAACGCCGCGATCTGCGCGCGGGTGGAGACGCGCAGCTTCGCGTCGAGGTTGGACAGCGGCTCGTCCATGCAGAACACCTTCGGATGGCGCACGATCGCGCGCCCCATCGCGACGCGCTGCCGCTGGCCGCCGGACATGGCGCCCGGCTTCTTGTCCAGCAGCTCGCCGAGCTCCAGCATCCGGGCCGCCTCCTCGACGCGCTCCGCGATGTCGTGCTTCGGCATCTTCACGTTCTCGAGCGCGAACGAGATGTTCTGACGCGCGGTCATGTTGGGGTACAGCGCGTAGGACTGGAACACCATGGCCACGTCGCGCGCCCGCGCCCGCCGCTCGGACACGTCCTCGCCGTCGATGTAGACGCCGCCCTCATCGATGGGCTCGAGGCCGGCGAGCATGCGCAGCGTGGTCGACTTGCCACAACCCGAAGGGCCCACGAGCACGAGGAACTCACCATCCTCGATGGAGAGGTTCACCCGGTTGACCGCAGGGCGGACTTTCGGGTCGTAGATGCGGGAAGCCTGACGGAACTCGACAGTGGCCATGGTGGTTGTCTCCTAGTCCTGGTGTGGTGACCGATCCCTCAGAGGAAGGGCTCGATGTCGCGGTCGATCGTGCGCTGGGTCTCGTCCTGCAGGTTCTGGAAGACGGTCATGACGTCCTCCTGACCGATGGTGATGCGGTCGAGCGCCCCACCGATGCGGGAGCCGCCGCCCGGCACGAAGACGCGGGCGTAGTCCTGCGGGGCCGTGTTCTCGTTCAGCTGCTCGATCGCGGTCAGCGCGTTCGGGTTCTCCTCGAGGTACGCGACCTCGTCGGGGTGCTCCAGCGCGTCCTTGCGGACGGGCATGTAGCCGGTGGCCTGCGTGAACGTGATGGTGTTCTGCGTGTTGGTGAAGAAGTCCATGAACTTCACGGCGTTGACCTTGCGCTCGTCCGAGATGCCGTTGGGCACCGCGATGCCGGCGCCGCCGGTGGCGCAGCCCGGGGCGGGGCCGGGGAGGTAGGTGGTGATGAACGGCACCTGCGACGATTCGGTCAGGCCGCCGAGCGAGCCGGTGGACTGCAGCAGGCCCGACACGTTGCCGAGGCCGAAGGTGTTGGCCGCGTCCTTGGCGATCGCGATGTGGTTCTTGGCCACCTGCTCCTTGAGGAACTCGGCCGCCTCGATGGACGCGTCCTCCATGAACGTGGGCTCCCACTCGCGCGAGTAGGCGCCGCCGAAGGTCCAGATCATGCCCTGGAAGTACCAGTCGAGGTAGGAGGTGCCGTCGGGGATCACCAGTGCGGGCTTGCCCTCGTTGGCGGAGACCAAGGCCGGCGCCCACTCGGCGAACTCCTGCCAGCTCTCTGGGCCGCGGTCGGTGGGCAGGCCAGCGGCGGCCAGCACGTCGGTGTTGAAGTACATGAGGCAGGTGGAGCGGGAGTAGGGCATGCCGTAGTGCTGCCCGTTGAAGGCGTAGTCCTCGCGCAGCGTGTCGACGATCGAGTCGGAGTCGACGCCGGCCTCCACCCAGAGCTCGTCCAGGGGCGTGGTGGCCTCGTTGAGCGCGAAGTTGAACCACGTGACGTCGGAGGCGACGATCACGTCGGGCAGGTCGCCGCCGGCGAGCGCCGCGTTGAACTTCTGGCCCAGCTCCTCGTAGTTGGCTCCGCCGTCGACGAGGACGGCCGGGGTGTCCGGGTTGGCCGCGTTCCAATCGTCGATGATCGCCTGCTCGAGGTCCTTGGAGCTGCCCGGGTGGTTGGACCAGAACTGGATGGTGCCGTCGCCGTCCTGGCCTGCGGCCTCGCCGGCGCAGCCTGCGAGGGCCGCCGTGGCGACGCCGGCACCGGTGGCGCCGAGCACGCCGCGGCGAGAGAACTTGGCAGTGGTGATGGACATGGATTCTCCTAGTTGACTGCGGGGTGGGTCGTGCCCGGGGACTCCGGGACTGGATGGGGGACGGGCGGGCTCAGCCCTTCACCGCACCGGCGGTGAGGCCCTTGATCATGCGCTTCTGGAGGATGAGGAAGATCACGAGCATCGGGAGGGTGGCGAGCACCGTGCCCGCCATGACGGGCCCCCAGTTCGTGAGACCCTCGACGTCCTGCAGCAGGGTCAGGCCGATCGGCAGCGGCGCGGTGGCGCTCGTGTCGGCGACGAGGAACGGCCACAGGTACTCGTTCCACTCGCCCACGACCGTGATCAGCGTGAACGCGATCACCGTCGGCCAGGACATCGGCAGCACCACTTTGAACAGCGTGCGGAAGAACGAGGAGCCGTCCATCTCGGCGGCCTCCATGATCTCCTTCGGCAGCGAGAGGAAGTGGTTGCGCATCAGGAAGGTGCCGAACGCGACGCCCGCGAGCGGCACGATGATGCCGATGAACGTGTTGCGCCAGCCGAGCTGGGCGATGAGCGAGTAGTTGGAGATGATCGTGATCTGGTTGGGCACCATCAGCGCGGCGATCACCAGCACGAACAGGAAGTTGCGCAGCGGGAACTTGATGAACGCGAACGCGTAGGCGCTCAGCACGCCGAGCGTGACCTTCACGACGGTGAGGATTCCCGTGATGATCACGGAGTTGCGCAGGTAGAGGTCGAACTCCAGCGTGGTCATCACGTAGGAGTAGTTCTGCGGGTTGAACGGGTTGGGCCACCACGTGATGGGGTCGGAGTAGATGTCCGGCCGCGTCTTGAGGCTCGTAATGACGATGAAGTACAGCGGCACCATGATCACCGCGACGGTGATCGCCAGGGCGATGTAGCCGGCGATCTTCACGACCGGGCTCGACTGGTCGACGCCGCGGCCCCGTCGCCTCCGCTGGGCGGCGGTGAGCTGGGGCGCCTCGTCGATCTGGGTGCCGGGCACCGGCGGCAGGGCCTCGCCCGCGTCGCGGGGCGCCGTCGGTGGGACGACCTGGGTGTCCACTGAGGTGGTCATCACTGCTCCTTGTCCTGCATACGAACCTGGATGACGGTGATGAGCAGGACGACGAGGAACATGATCGTCGCGACGGCGGCACCGTAGCCGGCGCGGCTGTTGACGAACGTCTCCTGGTACACCTGGAACACCATCGTGGTGGTGCCGATCTCGAACGGGCCGCCGCCGGTCATCACGTTGATGATGTCGAAGACCTGGAACGAGCTCAGCAGCACCGTGATCGAGAGGAAGAACGTGGTGCCGCGCAGTTGCGGCAGCGTGATCCGCCAGAAGCGGCGCCAGGCCGGGGTGCCGTCGATCTCGGCGGCCTCGTCGAGGTCCTCGCGTCGGCCCTGGAGGGCGGCGAGGTAGATGACGAAGACGTAGCCGACGTTCTTCCAGACGTAGGTGGTGGTGATCATGAACAGCGCCCACCCGGCGTTCTGGTAGAAGTGCGGCGAGTCGAGGCCGAGGCGCGCCAGGATGTCCTGGATCAGCCCGTAGCCGGGGTCGAACACGAACTGGAACGCGACGCCGATCGCCGCGCCCGAGATCACGTAGGGCGCGAACACCATCGAGCGGACGGGCCCGCGGCCGATCAGCTTCTGGTCCAACAGCATCGCCAGCGCGAGCCCGATGATCATCGACCCGGCGACCGCCGCGATCGTGAACACCACCGTGTTGAACACGATGGTGCCGGTGCTCGGGCTGGTGAACCACTCGATGTAGTTGTCGAGGCCGATGAAGGTCTTCCTCGGCGACGCGATGTTCCAGTGGTAGAACGACAGCCGGATGTTGTCGAGCAGCGGCCGGTAGGTGAAGACGAGCAGGAGAACCAGGTTGGGCACGATGAGCAGGGCGGCGAGGCCGACCTGACGCCAATCGGTGCCCTGGCGGCGGCGGACCGGCGGGTCCTGCTGCGCCGGTTCTCCCGGTACTGGGGGCCTGGCAATGGTAGTCACAGGCCAGAGTGTGGGGGAAGCATCTGAACGCAGGGTTGCCGTTCGGCAAACTCTGCGGGCGATCGGGTGAACGTAGCATGAATTGCGTTATGGCAAGGGATTTCTCACGGTAGAGATCTCCCTGCATTATTCTCGACAGGTGGGATACGAGTACAGGACCGAGCGCTTCGAGAGCGGAAACGTCGATGACCACCCTTGGTTCCCGGGGTGGCTGGAGGTGGTGCAACAGGGTTTCCACGACGGCCGCCCCACCGAGCGGGTGGTGCGCCGGGCGCTCGCCGTCGAGGCCGGGCGGGGATCGGTGGCGCGTGGCGCCTATCCGTCCGAGGTCCGAGAGTTCTCCCTGCCGCTGGATCACCCGGTGGCCACGTTCACGGAGTGGACGGGCTCGTTGAATGTCGGCGGCGCGCTGCTGGAGGTTCTGCAGATCACCGACGTCACGGTCCGGGCCTCACACCGACGACGCGGGCTGCTGCGCCGGCTGATGACCGACTCCCTGGTGGAGGCGAAGGCGCGCGGCCTGGCCATCGCCACGCTGACGGCGACGGAGGCGACGATCTACGGCCGCTTTGGCTTCGGCCCGGCGGTGTTCCGCGAGGACGTCGAGCTGCGCACGGGCCCCGACTTCCGGCTCACCACCCATCTGCGCGGCACCGTCGACTTCCTCGACCCTGCATCCCTCGACGACGTGGCCGCGCGGGTCTTCGCCGCGTTCCACCGGGCGCAGACCGGCTCGATCGCGCGCTTCGACGCCGAGCGCCCCCTCCACACGGGCGCGCTCCGGCGGGACACCTACGAGCCCGACACGCGGCTCCGCGCGGCCGCGCACTGGGACGAGGGCGGCGTCGTCGACGGCTACGTCACCTGGACCGCGGAGGAGGGCGGCAAGCTGACCGTGCGCGACCTGATCGCCGCCGACGAGCACGCGCGGCTCTGCCTGTGGAACTTCCTGGGCTCGCTGGACCTCATCCACACCATCCACGCCCGCGGGATGCGCCCGTCGGACCCGCTGCCGTGGTCGCTCGCGGATCGTCGGTGGTACCGCACGAGCGCGCTGTCCGACTTCCTCTGGCTGCGCGTCCTCGACGCCCCCGCCGTGTTCGCGGCGCGCGACTACGTGCACGACGGCTCGGTGGCGCTGCGCGTGACCGACCCCATGGGATTGGCCGACGGCGCCTGGCTGCTCGACGTGCGCGACGGGGCCGCGCGGGTGGAGGCCGTGGAGGGTGCGGACGTGGAGGTCGACGTCGCGGCGCTGAGTTCGGCGATCCTCGACGGCGTGCGGATCAGCACGCTGGAGGCGGCCGGCCTCATCCGGGGCGAGCGGCGCGCGATCGACACGTTCGAGTCGCTGCTGAGCCGACGTCGCGCCCCGTGGTGCGCCACCGCCTTCTGAGCGGGCCCACGAGCGGAGGCGAACCGAGCAGGGGAGACTTGCTCCGCAGCATCCCCGCACAACTTGCAGGTGCTCGCTCAGCGACGACGTCGGTACGGCCCGGGCAGGATCGGGTTGCCGTCGCGACCCCAGGCGATCAGCCCGCCACCCAGCGATTCGGCGAGCAACCCCGCCTGCCGGAGCTCGGCCGCGGCGATGGAGGAGCGCAGACCGTTGTCGCAGATGACGATGACGGCGCAGTCGCGCTCAGCCAGCGGGTCGTCGCCATGGATGGCGTCGACGGGGTTCTCCTTGAGGTCCTTCGGGTCCACCGGGCGCGCGCCCGGGGCGTGACCAGCCTCGTACTCCGCCTGCGTGCGGACATCGATGAGCACGGCACCCTTGGACAGCGCCACCAGCGCTTCTTCCACCGTCAGCCCCGACGACGGCCTCTTGCCGAGGAAGTCCAAAAGTCCCATGCGCCCATCTTGGCACAGCGGCCCCAGGCATCAAGCGCGTTCGCCCGAGGGGTCACAGGATCCTGAACATCACGAGACCGGCCCCGAGGATCACCACGCTCAGCAGGAACGCCAGCATCAGGTAACCCAGCCAGATCTTCCGCGCCCATCGCGCGGCGAAGAACGGCAGCAGGACCGCGACGACGACGCCCGCCGCCGCCAGCCCGCGCGCGAACGGGGAGGGTCCCTCGTCGACGATCATGTCGATGCCGGCCTGGTTCTCCAGCGTGTAGAAGGCGGTGAACGCCCAGGAGATGACCGCGGGAGTCACGAAGACGCAGGCGGTGACGAACCACAGCGCCACCGCCCACCACCGCGACCACCAGGGCCGATCATGTCTTCCCGCCATCGGCGCCTAGCCCCGGCGCAGCTTGTCGAGCCGCTCGTACATCTCGTCGATCTTCGCCTTGAAGCGCTTCTCCACCTCGCGACGGCGCACCTTCAGCGTCGGCGTGAGCAGGCCGTTGTCCATGGTGAACTCGTCGTCGAGCACCTCGGTCTCCTTCGGGCGCTCCTGCGACGGCAGCTTCTCGGTGAGCTCCTCCACCCGTCGCTTGAGCTCGGCGAGCAGCTCGGAGCTCTTCAGCCAGTCCTGCAGTTGCCCGGGCCACTGGAGGTTCTTCGCCAACTCCTCGACGCCGGCCACCGACGGCTTCACCAGCAGGGTGACGTAGGGTCGGGTGTCGCCGATCAGCACCGCGTGCTCGAACAGCGGGTCCGCCAGGATGAGCCCCTCGATCGGCTGCGGGGCGACGTTCTTGCCGCCGAGGGTGACGATGATGTCCTTCAACCGGTCGGTGATGGTGACGAAACCCTCGTTGTCGACGTAGCCGACGTCGCCGGTGTGGAGCCAGCCCTCCTCGTCGATCGTCTCCGCGGTGGCCTCGGGATTGTTCCAGTAGCCCTCCATCAGGTTGGGCCCGCGGAACAGCAGCTCGCCGTGCTCGGCGACGCGCAACTCTCCCCCGTGCAGCACGCGGCCGACGGTGCCGATTTTGAATGCGTTGGGGGCGTTGAACGTGACCAGCGGGGACGCCTCCGTCAGCCCGTAGCCGGTGAGCACGGGGATGCCGACGGAGGAGAAGAACTCCTCGATCTCGGGGCGCAGCGGGGCGCCGCCGCAGGCGA
>JAAYZP010000293.1 GCA_012514785.1 Propionibacterium sp.
CGTCGGTCTCGAGCTCGTACTTGTTGACGCCGATGACGGGCTGGCGGCCGGAGTCGATGCGCGCCTGGGTGCGTGCCGCGGCCTCCTCGATGCGCATCTTCGGGATGCCGGCCTCGATGGCCTTCGCCATGCCGCCGGCCTCCTCGACCTCGCGGATGCGCTCCCACGCCTTGCCGGCGAGCTCCTTGGTGAGCTTCTCGACGTACGCGGAGCCCGCCCACGGGTCCACCGTCTTGGTGGTGCCGGACTCGTGCTGCAGGAACAGCTGCGTGTTGCGGGCGATGCGGGCGGAGAAGTCCGTCGGCAGCGCGATCGCTTCGTCGAGCGCGTTGGTGTGCAGCGACTGGGTGTGCCCCTGCGTGGCGGCCATCGCCTCGATGGCCGTGCGGCCGACGTTGTTGTAGACGTCCTGCGCGGTCAGCGACCAGCCGGAGGTCTGCGAGTGCGTGCGCAGGCTCATCGACTTCGGGTTCTTCGGCCCGAACTCCCGCACGAGCTTCGCCCAGAGCATGCGCGCGGCGCGCATCTTGGCGACCTCCATGTAGAAGTTCATGCCCGTGGCCCAGAAGAACGACAGGCGCGGCGCGAACTGGTCGACGTGCAGCCCGACGGACTCGCCGGCGCGGATGTACTCGACGCCGTCGGCCAGGGTGTACGCCATCTCGATGTCCGCCGTCGCGCCGGCCTCCTGCATGTGGTAGCCGGAGATGGAGATCGAGTTGAACCGCGGCATGTTGTTGCTGGTGAACGCGAAGATGTCGGCGATGACCCGCATGGAGGGTGCGGGCGGGTAGATGTACGTGTTGCGGACCATGAACTCCTTCAGGATGTCGTTCTGGATGGTGCCGGCCAACTGCTCGTACTTCACCCCCTGCTCCTCGGCGGCGACGACGTAGAGCGCCAGGATCGGCAGCACGGCGCCGTTCATGGTCATCGACACGCTCATCTGGTCGAGCGGGATGCGGTCGAACAGCTGGCGCATGTCGAGGATCGAGTCGACGGCCACGCCGGCCATGCCGACGTCGCCGGAAACGCGCGGGTGGTCCGAGTCGTAGCCGCGGTGGGTGGCGAGGTCGAACGCGATGGAGAGGCCCTTCTGGCCGGCCGCGAGGTTGCGTCGGTAGAAGGCGTTGGACTCCTCGGCCGTGGAGAAGCCCGCGTACTGGCGGACCGTCCAGGGCTGGTTGACGTACATGGTCGGGTAGGGGCCGCGCAGGAACGGCGGCATGCCGGGACGGGTCTTCAGGAAGTCCAGGTCGGCGAGGTCCGCGTCACCGTAGAGCGGTGGCACGAGGATGTGCTCGGGCGTCTGCCAGCCGTGCGAATACCCGGCCCCGCCGGTGATGGCGTCGAAGTCGTGGTGGTCGCTCGGGGCGCTGCGGCCGAGTTCGACGTCGTTGAAACGGGGGAAACTCATTTGCTGACTCCCATCAGGTTCAGGGTGGAATCGAGCAGATCCACTACGTTCATGCCGTCGAAGACGTTGCCCTCGACGGCGCCCTTGGCCTCTTCGCTGCCGAGCTCGCTGAGCTGGCCGGCGAGGAGGATGCGCTCGGCGCCGGCCTCCTTGAGCGCGCGGGCGGTGGCGAGGCCCTGCTGCTTGTAGAGCGCGCTGCTGGAGCACAGCACCGCGACCTTGGCACCGGTGGCCTCGAGGCGCCGCGCGAAGTCGAGCGGGCGCTCGCCCTCGGCCACGACGGTCTCGATCCCGGCGACCTGGAAGAGGTTCGACGTGAACCCTTCACGCCCGCCGAAGTCGCGGCGGGTGCCGAGGCATGCGAGCAGCACCTTCGGCGGGTTGCCGTCCTCGCGGGCCTTGTCGGAGCGGTCGCGGAGGTCCTCGAAGACCTGGGCGTCGCGGGTGACGCCCAGCCCGCCCAGCTCGGGTGCTGCGGGGCGGGGCTTCGCGTCGACCGGCGTCTCCGTGTAGTTGGGGAACATCGAGACGCCCGTGAGCGGAAGCTTGCGCGTGGCGAGCAGTTCGGCGCGCGTGGCGACGAGTTCGTCGAGCTGCGCCGCGACGGTGCCGTCGGCCAGCTTCGCGGCGAACCCGTCGGCGTCGAGGGACTGGAACACTTCCCACGCCTTCTCGCCGAGCTGCGCGGTCATCGATTCGACGTACCAGGAGCCGCCGGCGGGATCGTTGACCCGGCCGATGTTGGACTCCTCGCCGAGCAGCACCTGCACGTTGCGGGCGATGCGTCGCGAGAAGTCGCTCGGCAGGCCGGCGACAGCGTCGAACGGGAGCACGGTCTGGATCTCGGCGCCGCCGGCGGAGGCGGCGAACGTCGCGATGGTGGCGCGCAGGATGTTGACGTAGGCGTCGTCGCGGCTCAGTTGCCGCAGCGACGTGACTGCGTGCTGGATCGCGCCGCGGTGTTCGTCGGCGACGCCGAGCACTTCGCCGACGCGGTTCCAGAGGGTGCGCAGCGCGCGCAGCCGGGAGATCGTCAGGAACTGCTCCGTCGTCGCGGAGACGCGGAACATGATCTGGCCGAATGCCTCGTCGGCGGTGAGCCCGGCGTCGACGAGCGCGCGGACGTACTCGACGCCCACGGCGACGGCGTAGCCGAGCTCGTGCACGTCGCCGGCGCCGGCGTTGTGGTAGATCGTCGCGTCGACGACGAACGGCTTGATCAGCGGGAACGGCTTGGCGAGCTC
>JAAYZP010000294.1 GCA_012514785.1 Propionibacterium sp.
GCGGCGCTCTCGACCATCGCCGAGGCCCATCGTCGACGGGGCGAGCTCGACGAGGCCGCACGGTGGGCGGCGATCGCCATCGACAAGGCTCGCCGCATGGGCGCGATGGTGATCAGCCAGGTCCTCCTGGTCGCTGCGGCGATCGAGGCCGACCGTGGGGACCACCGGCGGGTGCTCGCGATGCTCGAAGAGTCGGAGCGGAACCTGTCCCCCTCCGGGGACCACGTGCTCCGCGGGCACGCGTGGCGCCTCCGCGGGGAGATCGCCGACGATCCCACGGAGCGCGCCGAGTGTTGCGCCAACGCCGTCGCCCAGTTCGACCACGTCGGCTACTTCCTGGCCGAAGAACTGCGCCCGCTGTCCACAGGTTGAGACCATCCCGGCGGCGTTGTTCCGAGTTGTTCCGAATGGGTGAACGTTCGGCGCGGTCCCCTCAGTCTTGAGTTCGGCGTCCGCCGCGCGCTGCCGCGTCGACGCCGATCGGATCGTCGAACGAGGAAACACATGACTTTGCATACGAGAACCAGACGTGGCTGGGCCCGCCTGGCGACGACGCTGGGCGTCGCGTCGGCGCTGGCGCTTGGCACCGTGGTCGCCGCGACAGCCGACGTCGAGGAGGATGCCCCGGAGGCTGCGCTGGTCGAGCCGGCGGAGGCACCCGCCGAGACGCTCCCCGCCACCGATGAGACGGAGGCCGAGGGGGCCCCGGGGACGGATGAGGTGGAGTTCCTCGAGCTGGTCGAGGGTGAAGCCGACGACGTCGCCGAGGCCGCACCCGAGCTGGCCGCGATCGAGCCCGCTTCGGACGACGACTCGTCCGATGACCCGGTGGTAGCTCCGGCCGCTGACGTCGGCATCCTCGCCGCCGAGATGACGATCGCCCCCTCCGAGCGCACGCAGCGCGAGATGGAGATGGCCGGGGTCCGGGTGATCGTGACCGGTCTGGAGCCTGGGGTGAGCGCGTCGTTCGAGGTGAACGGTGAGTTCGCGGAGAGCGTCGATGCCGACGAGGACGGCTGGGCCGACATCTACGTCCAGGGCAGGTACGCGCCCGGCACCTACACGGTGACCATGACGGCTGGTGGCGAGTCGGCGTCCGGCACGTTCACCGTCGAGGAGGGCGGCTACAGCCTGTGGCTGTTCCTCGACACGTACGAGATCAGCCAGTGGGATGCGGCGCGCGCCGGGATCTTCGGCGAGGGCCGCGGCTTCTCCCTGAACAGCCCCGTGGCGCTGCTGATCGACGGCCAGGAGGTCGCCGAGCTCATGACCGACGACGAGGGCTCGGTGGACATCGGCTTCACCGCCAACCTCCCCGCGGGGGAGACGACGCTGACGCTGGCGGCACCCGAAGGTGAGGTGTCGCAGCAACTGAACGTCGTAGCCGACGACGAGTACTACGCCGACTACGACTTCACCCCGTCCGTGAGCGCGGACCGGTTCGTCGTCACCGTGTCGGAGATCGAGGAGGAGGCGGTGCAGTTCGACGTCCGGAACTTCCCGAACCACGGTCCGGTCGACATCAGCGTCAACGGCACGACGGTCGAGACCATCTTCGTGAACTCGCTCGGCAACGGCGAGTACCACTTCGGTGGCACGACGATGGAGCCCGGCCAGTACACGATCGCGGCCAACCACCCGGTCGGCACGTACTCCGCCGTCCTCGACGTCGTCCCCGACGCGCAGGGCACCCCCGCCCCAGCGGGCCGCTACACGGGCACCGCACTCCAGACCCACACCAGCAGCAGGCCGACGGACGACGGGGACATCCGACCGTTCTCGTTCGACATCGATGCGCAGGGCAACATCTCCGGTGTCACCGGCGAGTACTGGTGGGCCTGCGTCTCCGGCGGTGGCTTCTTCGGCTCCGGATTCTCCGACTTCTCCGACGACCCCGTGGCGCCGACGCCCCTGACCGTCGGGCAGCCCTTCGAGGTCACGTGGACTTCGCCTGCCACCGACTACACGCTGGTCGGCACCGTGAACGCGGATGGCTCTGCCAGCGGCCGCGCCTGGGCCTCCCTCGGCGTCTGCGGGAGCACCATCCTGGAATGGAGCACGCAGGGTGACGGGGACTACACGCCCACGCCGACGCCGACGCCGACGCCGAC
>JAAYZP010000295.1 GCA_012514785.1 Propionibacterium sp.
CAGGGCTCGTAGTAGTCGTCGAGGCCGGGCTGCACGGGCGAGGCGAAGATGCTCAGCAGCTTCTTGAACCGGCCGCCGGACTTCAGCTTCAGCCGGCCGGACCTGGTGCGGACCCAGCCGCCCTGCCACTTCTCCTGGTCCTCGTAGGTGCGGGGGTAGCCGAGACCGGGGCGGGTCTCGACGTTGTTGAACCAGACGTACTCGGTGCCGGCGCGGTTGGTCCACGCCTGCTTGCACGTGACCGAGCACGTGTGGCATCCGATGCACTTGTCGAGGTTCATCACCATCGACACCTGAGCCATGACTCGCATCAGTACTGCACCTCCTGGGAGCGACGGCGGACCGTCGAGACGATGTCTCGCTGGACACCGGTTGGACCGAGATAGTTGAACGCGTACGACAGGTGGGCGTAGCCACCGATCAGGTGGGTGGGTTTCAGCAGGATCCGCGTGACGGAGTTGTGGATGCCGCCGCGCATGCCGGTGGCCTCCGACTTCGGCACGTCGATGGTGCGCTCCTGCGCGTGCTGCACGTAGGCGACGCCGTCGGGCAGCTTCGGGGTGACGACGGCGCGGGCCACGAACACGCCGTTGGCGTTCGTGAGCTCGATCCAGTCGTTGTCCGCCACGCCGATGGACTTGGCGTCGTTCACGCTCAGCCAGGCCTGCGGGCCGCCGCGGCCGAGGCTCAGCATGAACAGGTTGTCCTGGTATTCGGAGTGGATCGACCACTTGTTGTGCACCGTGAGGTAGCGCAGCACGATCGACTTCTCGCCGTTCGGGCCGAGCTCGGGCTCCCCGTAGGTGCGCGACATGTCGAGCGGGGGCCGGAAGATCGGCATGCTCTCGCCGGCGTCGATCAGCCAGTCGTGGTCGAGGAAGAAGTGCATCCGGCCGGAGAGGGTGTGCCACGGCTTGAGGCGTTCGTCGTTGATCGTGAACGCCGCGTAGCGTCGGCCGCCGGTCTCCGAGCCGGACCACTCCGGCGACGTGATCACGGGTTGTGGCGCTTGTTGCGTCTCGATGAACGTGATGCGTTTCTCCTCGAGGCCCTCGGAGAGGTCGGCGAGTTTGCGCCCCGTCTTCTTCTCCAGGTCTCGGAAGCCCTGTGTGGCGAGCTCGCCGTTGGTGGTGCCGGAGAAGATGAGGATCGCCTCGGCCATCCGCTCGTCGGTGTCGATCGCGGGCCTGCCCGCAGCCGGGCCGGAGGGGTAGACGCCGTGCAACTCACCGAGCTTCTGGACCTGGTGTTTCACGTCGTACGTGATGTTCTTGATCGTGAAGCCGAGCCGGTCCGCGAGTGGGCCGACGGTGTGGAGCTTGTCCGCGATGGCGGTGTAGTCGCGCTCGACGACCATCAGCTGCGGCATGTTGACGCCCGGGATGGCCTCGACGTCGTCGTCCTTCCAGTCGCGCTCGACGCCGCCGGGCTGCTTGATCTGCCCCGGGGTGTCGTGCTGGAGCGGCACCGCGACGATGTCCTTGCGGGTGTCCAAGCGGCCCTTCGCCATCTTCGAGATCGCGCGGGCGAGGTCGCCGAAGAGGTCGAAGTCGGTGCGCGTCTCCCACGGCGGGCTGATCGCCGGCGTGAAGGCGTGCACGTAGGGGTGCATGTCGGTGCTGGAGAGGTCGTGCTTCTCGTACCACGTGGCCGCGGGCAGCACGAGGTCGCTGAGCAGCGTCGAGCTGGTCATGCGGAAGTCCGCGGTGATGAGCAGGTCGAGCTTGCCCTCGGGCGCCTCCTCGTGGAACTTGATGTCCTTCGGGTGCTTGTCGGCGCCGTGCTGGTTGGGCATCAGGTTGTTGTGCGTGCCCAGCAGGTGCTTGAGGAAGTACTCGTTGCCCTTGGCAGAGGAGCCGAAGAGGTTCGAGCGCCACAGCACCATGGTGCGGGGCCAGTTCTCGGGCGCGTCGATGTCGGCGATCGCCGTCGACAGCTCGCCGGACTTCAGCTGCGCCGCCACCCAGCTCGAGACGTCCTCGGCCTCGCCGGCGTCGACGGCGGCCTGCGCCTCGTCGGCCAGGTCGAGCGGGTTGCGGTCGAACTGCGGGTAGAACGGCATCCAGCCCATGCGCGCGGACTTCGCGAGCGCGTCGGCCGCGTGGAGGCCGTCGAGCGAGCCCGTCGAGAGCGGGCTGGTGATCGCGTCGGCCGAGAAGCCGTCGGTGCGCCACTGGTCCGTGTGCATGTACCAGTAGCCGGTGCCGATCATGGTGCGCGGCGGGCGCGACCAGTCGAGCGCGTTGGCCATGTTGAACCAGCCCGTCATGGGGCGGGCCTTCTCCTGGCCGACGTAGTGCGCCCAGCCGCCGCCGTTGCGGCCGATGCAGCCGGTCATCATGAGCAGGGCCATGATGGCCCGGTAGGTGGCGTCCGCGTGATACCAGTGGCAGATGCCGGCGCCGATGATGATCATCGTGCGGCCCTC
>JAAYZP010000296.1 GCA_012514785.1 Propionibacterium sp.
CGAGCGCGACGCCGAGCCCCGCGAGGATCAGCGGGGTGGCCTGCGCGGTGGTCTCCGTGAAGTTCAGCCAGGAGCCGAACGAGCCCCGCAGCAGCGCCATGTAGGTGGCCGACACCTTGTCCCAGGACGCGCCGAGCGCGTCACCGGGGCGGCTGAAGAAGTAGCTCCACGTCGCCGCGACCTCGGGGTCGAGCACGATCATCACGATCGAGCCGACGATGAACGCCAGTACCAGCGACGCGAAGGTCACCGCGATCGAGTTGAGCCACTTGGCGGACGACGCCCGTGGCTTGGTCTCCTCACTCATCGCTACCTCCGGCGATCGCGTCCTCGTAGCTGATGCCGGCCATCATCAGGCCGAGCACCTCGCGTGGTGTGTCGGGCGGCACGATGCCGACGATGCCGCCGCGGTACATGACGGCGATGCTGTCCGCCAGCGAGCTGACCTCCTCGAGCTCCGTCGACACGATCAGCACCGCCGTGCCGGCGTCCCGCTCGGCGACGATGCGCTTGTGCAGGAACTCGATGGCGCCGACGTCGACGCCGCGGGTGGGCTGGTTGGCCACCAGCAGGTTCAGGTCGCGGGAGAGCTCGCGGGCGAGCACCACCTTCTGCTGGTTGCCGCCCGAGAGCGACGTCAGCGGCTGCGTGTGGGAGCCGGTGCGGATGTCGAACTCCTCGATCCGCTCGACGGCGTTCTTGGCGATCCTGCCCAGCTGCAGGTTGCCGTTGGCGGAGAACTCCCCCAGGTTGTTCAGCACGAGGTTCTGCGCGACGGAGAACTGCCCGACGAAGCCATCGCGTCGGCGGTCCTCCGGCACATAGCCGAGGCCCGCGCGGATGGTCTCCGCCGGCGTGGCATGCGCGATGTCCACGCCGTCGAGGGTGGCGGTGCCGCTGGTCACGGGCAGGGTGCCGAGCAGCGCCTCGACGAGCTCGGTCTGCCCGTTGCCCTGCACGCCGGCGATGACGACGATCTCCCCGCCGCGCACCGTCAGCGACAGGTTGTCGACGGCCACCGCCCCGGAGGGCGCGGCGACGGTGAGGTCCCGCAGCACGAGCCGGTCCTCGCCGGGCTCGGCCGGGAGCTTGTCGACCTTGAGCGACACGTCGCGCCCCACCATCATCGACGCCAGCTCGGACTCGGGCGCGCTCGGCTCCGCGGTGCCGACGACCGCACCCCTGCGGATCACGGTGATGTCGTCTGCCACTTCCTTGACCTCGCGCAGCTTGTGGGTGATGAACACGATCGCGCGCCCCTCGTCGCGCAGCGTGCGCATGACGTCCATGAGTTCGTCGATTTCCTGCGGGGTGAGCACGGCGGTGGGCTCGTCCAGGATCAGGTACTGCGCGCCGCCGGCGAGCGCCTTGAGGATCTCGACGCGCTGCTGCATGCCGACGGGGAGGTCCTCCACCAGCGCGTCGGGGTCGACGTCGAGCCGGTACCGCTCGGAGAGTTCGACGACGCGGGCCCGCGCCTCGCGCATGCTCAGCATGCCGGCCTGGCCGGGCTCGGCGCCGAGCACCATGTTCTCCGCGACGGTGAACACCGGGATGAGCATGAAGTGCTGGTGCACCATGCCGATGCCGGCGTCCATCGCTTCCTTGGGGCCGTGCACCCTGAGCGGCTCGTCGTCGAGCGTGATTTCGCCCTCGTCGGCCTCCAGGAGCCCGAACAGGACGTTCATCAGGGTGGACTTACCGGCGCCGTTCTCCCCGAGGAGGCAGTGGATGCGGCCGGGCGTGATGTCGATGCTGATCGCGTCGTTGGCCACGAGGGGGCCGAAGCGTTTCGTGATCCCCCTGAGGTGCAGCACGGGTGCGTCGATGGCTACGGTGCTCACACGTTCCTCCTCGCCGTCCTGGGCGGAGTACACACTAGTACTTGCATGCCCAGTATTTGCAGAAAGCGAGAGGGGCTCCTGGAGGAGCCCCTCTCTGGTTGTCGTGGCGTGCGGTCCTCAGACCGCGCGGGTCACGGCTGCGAGGGCGAGGTGATCTCGATCTCGCCGGCGATGATCTGCGCCTCGAGCTCCTCGAGCTCGCCCAGCAGACCCTCGGGCAGCGTGTCCTCGAACGCGTGGAACGGCGAGAGCGCCACGCCACCGTTCTCGAGGGTGCCGACGTACTCCGTCGGGTCCAGCTGGCCGTCCATCGAGTCGCGGATGGCCTCGAACACGGCGACGTCCATGGCCTTCTCCACCGAGGTGAGGATCACGTCGGCGAACTCGGGGGCCGAGATGGTGCCGTCGGTGTCCACCCAGACGGCGACGACGTTGCCACCGGACTCCTGGGCCGCCTGCAGCGCGCCCTGGCCGGCAGGGCCGGCGACGGGCATGATGACGTCCGCGCCCTGTGCGATCAGCGTGGCAGCGGTGTTCTTGCCGCCCGGGATGTCGCCGAACGGGTCGCTACCGCCGATGAACTGGCCGTCCTGCTCGGCCTCGCTCCAGCCGAGGACCTGGACGCTTTCGCCCTTGACCTCGTTGTAGTGGAGCGCACCCTGCTCGAAGCCGTCCATGAAGATGGAGACGGTCGGGTAGTTGGCGCCACCGAAGGTGCCGATGGTGCCCGTCTCGCTCACGGCAGCGGATGCGTAGCCGGCGAGGAAGCCGGGCTCTGCGGCGTTGAAGAGGAGGCCCTTCACGTTGTCGACGCCCTCGAAGGAGTTGAAGTCGACGATGGCGAAGTCCACGTCAGGGTTCTGCTGGGCGGCCGCCTCGGTGGCGTTGGCGAGCGCGAAACCGACGGTGATGATGATGTTGCAGCCCGCGTCGATCTGCGACTGGATGTTGCCCGCGTACTCGGATTCGGCATTGGACTCGATCTGGCCGATCTCGATGCCGAGCTCGTCGCGCGCCTGCAGGAGGCCGTTGTACGAGGTCTCGTTGAAGGACTTGTCGTCGAAGCCGCCGAAGTCGGAGACCATGCAGGCCTTGAAGTCGACCTCTTCGCCGTCGGGCTCGGGCGCGTCGGTCTCGGCGTCGGTGGGATCCTCGGCCGCCGTGGTGGCGTCGTCGCCCGGGTCGGCCGTCGGATCGGTGTCCGGGGCCTCGGCGCAGGCACTGAGCGCGAGCATCGATGCCGCGGCGAGCGCACCGACCCGCAGAATGGATTTCTTCACTGGTTCCTCCTTGGAAGCAGAATTGGAGCTAACTGAGCTTAGAACCGCGAACGTCGGCGCAACCACTTCCCGAGAAAATTGTTATCTGGTCGAAACCCAATCACGCGACCTGGCGCACGAGCGCCGTCGCCGCCCGCACCATCGACGCAGTCTGCTCCCGCCAGTCGGTCTCCTGGCTACGGTACGGGCCGGTGGCGAGCGACAGCACCACTGCGGCCGCGCGCAGCCTGAGCTCCACCGGATCCACCCGGGTGTCGAACACCGGCACCCACCGCGCGAGGATGTCGCGCACCTTCTGCTCCTGGGCGCGATTCATCCGCTGGATCGTGGAGAGGTGCCCGATGAGGCAGGCCAGGTCGTCGGCGCGACGGCCCGGGCCGATGGTGTCGACGTCGAGGATGCCGACCACCTTGCCGCCCTCCACGCGCACCTGGCCCTCGTGGAAGTCACCGTGCGTGGGCTCGTTGCCGGGCGGGTACCCGGCCAGCCCCTGCTCGATGTGCCCCACGAGCCACTGCACCTCGGACGCCGCCTCCGGCATCGGCGCGACGACGAGCCTGCCGTAGTGCGCCACCGCATCCGGCCAGGGCGGGCGGCGGTCCAGCTCCGCCACGGCCGGCGGCATGGCGTCGAGCAGCCCGATCAGGTCCTCGGCGCGGCAGGGGTCCCCGGGGTCGAAGAGAGCGCGCGCCAGGGAGCGGCCCGGAAGCTCGCGGGTGACGAGCAGGTGGTCGTCGGTGGTCATCGCCACCTGCGGGGACGGCAGCCCCGCCTCCAGCAGCAGCGCGTGCTTGGCGAAGACGTCGTTGAACAGCCGCTCACGCAGGATCTTCACGTAGAACACCTGGGATTCGACGACCACCTTCACCACGGCGCGACGCCGGGGGCGGTAGCCGATCATCGCGAGCGACAGCTGCTCGCCGGTGATCGGGCGCGGGAAGAGGTGCCCGGAGTTCAGCACCTCGGCCATGCGATCCGGGAACGCGGCGCGCGCGAGGCCGGGGAGGTCGGGGTCGTTCGGGTAGAGCCAGACGGCGACGCGGCGGCTTCCGTCGGCGAAGATCTCGGCGTTGGCGTCGGTGGCCTGGAGCTCGCCCGAGCGGGCGGAGACGCCGAGCAGCTCGGTGCGCTGGCCGTGGCTCCACTGCACCGTCGCGAGGTACGTGGCGGTGGTGGACTGTTCGGGGGCCTGGTCGACGTGCTCCAGCTGCCAGCTGACCAACTCGCCGCGCGCGTGGCGGACGGCGGCCGTCAGCAGCGGCCCGACGTCGGGGCCGGTGAGCAAGGCAGAGCCGTCGTCACCCATCGTCGACCTCCCCACGCAACTCGCCGCCGTCCTGCGGCGACCCATCCTCCTGCCGCAGTTCGAACCAGGCCGCGCGCCGACCGTCCATCTCGCTGACCTCGAACGTGAACCTCGTCACGGCGTCCTCCTCCCCCGGCTCGACGGGATCGAGCACGACGGTGATCGCGTCCCCGAGCTTCGGTAGCCTCCCCTGCTCCGACATGAAGAATCCAGCAACCGTATCGTAGGGTCCCTCGGGAATGACGTAACCGGAGAGATCCGCGAAGTCCTCGATCGTGGCCAGCCCGTCCACCTGGTTGATCTCCAGGCGCACGCCGGTCTCGACGTCGTACTCGTCGGTGATGTCGCCGATGAGTTCCTCCATGAGGTCCTCCAGCGTCACGATGCCGGCCGTGCCGCCGTACTCGTCGCGCACGATCGCGATGTGGGCGCCCGCCTTGCGCATCGAAGTCATGGCGGGGAGGATCTTCACGGTCTCGGGCAGGTTGAGGATCGGGCGGCTGATGTTGCGCACATTCCCGCCGCGCGCCGAGCCCTCCACATCCATCAGGTCGCGCACGTGCAGGAAGCCGATCACGCGGTCGGCGGAGCCGTCGGTGACCGGGTAGCGCGAGCGGGGCGCGCCGCGGACCTCGCGGTAGGCCTGCTGGATGGGCATGCCGGCGGGCAGGAAGTCCACCTCGGTGCGCGGCACCATCACCTCGCGCAGGCTGAGCTCACCGGCCTGGAACACCTCCTCGACGATGCGTCGCTCCTCCGTGCCGAGCGTCTCGGAGCGGGAGACCATCTGCCGAATCTCCTCGTCGGAGACCACTTCACGCGACTGCGACGGGTCGCCGCCCAGGATGCGCACGAGCGCGTTGGTGGAGTGGTCGAGCAGCCAGATCACGGGCCGCATGAGGGTGGCGATCCCGGAGACCAGGGGTGCCAGCGCGAGCGCGAACGTCTCCGCCCGCTGCATCGCCAGCCGCTTCGCCGTCAACTCCCCGACGACGATCGAGAAGTAGGAGATGACCAGGGTCAACCCGACCAGCGCGATGGTGTCGGCCACGCCGTCGGGGATGCCGATCCGCTCCAGGTACGGGGCGAGCTCGGGCGCGATCGCCGAGGCCCCGAACGACGCCGACAGGAACCCCGAGACGGTGACGCCGATCTGGACGGAGGAGAGGAAGTTGTTGGGGTTGGCCATCAGGTGCTCGATGGCCCGCCCGCGCTTGCCCTTGGACGCGAGCTGGCGCACCTGGGAGTCACGCAGGGTGACGAGCGCCATCTCGGCGGCGGCGAACGTGCCTCCGATGAGGATGAACAGCGCGATCAGCGCGACGTCAAGACCCATGCGTCACCGGAAGATCACTGTGCGGTGGCCGTCCGCCAGCACGCGGTGCTCGGCGAAGAGCCGGACCGCCTCGGCCAGGGTCTGCGACTCCTGCGCCTGGCCCTTCTGGACGAGCTTACTCACGTTCATGGTGTGGTCGACGCGCACGACGTTCTGCTCGATGATCGGCCCCTCGTCGAGGTCGCTGGTGACGAAGTGCGCCGTCGCGCCGATGAGCTTCACGCCGCGGGTGTGGGCCTGGCGGTAGGGGTTGGCGCCCTTGAAGCCGGGCAGGAAGGAGTGGTGGATGTTGATCGCGCGGCCCGCGAGGAACTCGCACAGCTCGGGCGAGAGGATCTGCATGTAGCGGGCCAGCACGACGAGTTCGACGTCCTGCTCCTCCACCACGCGCCGGATCTCGGCCTCGACGGTGGCCTTCGTCTCCGGCGTCACGAACCGGTGGCTGAACTCGACGCCGTAGAACTGGGCCATGGGTGCGAGCACCTCGTGGTTGGCCATCACCCCCACCACCTCGATCGGCAGCGTCCCCGAGCGGGTGCGGAACAACAGCTCGTTGAGCGCGTGCCCGGCCTTGGATGCGAGGACGAGCGTGCGGGCCTTGCGCCCGGCGTCGTCGACCCGGAACGTCGCGTCGAATGCCCGGGTCTGCATCCCGACGGCCTCGGTCAGGGCGGCGGGCTCGGCCCGGTGCACCTCGATCCGGGTGAAGAACTGGCCCGAGTCGGGCGAGGTGAACTGCTGCAGCTCGACGATGTTGCCGCCCACGGCGACGATGGCCGCGGTGATCGCGTGCACGATGCCCGGCCGGTCGGGACACTGCAACGTCAGGACAAGTTCTGGCATGTGGCCACTGTATTGCACCGCGCGGACACCGCGCTCCAGCGCGCCCGCCCGAGAGGCACCTGATGTGGCATTCCACGCGGCCGGGACCCTGGCGTCGGAACTACGTCAGGTAGTTTTGGTGGACTCCAGACAATATACGATTTCTTGGGAGTTAACCGAAACCGCTTGTACCTGCCAACAATTTCGGGCAGGCTACCTCCGATAGATCCACACAACGCTGTTCGGGACGAAGGAGTACCCATGCCTGAATCTGTCCATCCTGAAGAACACGTACCACCAGAGCCCTCACCGAAGAAGTTCGGGGGTGAGATTCCTGCCGCCGAGTTCCACCGCGTCCAGTCCGGGCCCGACTTCCAGCGGCTCCGCAAGACGTTCCGCAGCTTCGCCTTCCCCATGACCGTCGTGTTCATGGTCTGGTACGCGGCCTTCGTGCTGTCGTCCGTGTTCGCCACGGACTGGATGTCACAGAAGCTCGTCGGCAACGTCACGATCGGCCTGGTGTTCGGACTCCTGCAGTTCATCAGCACCTTCCTGATCACCTACCTCTACATCCGGCACATGAACAAGAAGGTCGACCCCATCGCGGTCAAACTGCGTGAAGAACTCGAAGGGAGCGCCCGATGATCCTCCTCGAAACCATGGGCAATCCGATCATCAACATCTCCATCTTCGCCGGCTTCGTGGTGATCACGATGGGCGTGGTGATCCGCGTCTCCTCCAGCAGCTCACGGAAGAAGGCCGGCGACTTCTATACCGGCGGCGCGCAGTTCAGCGGTCGCCAGAACGGCTTCGCCATCGCCGGCGACTACCTCTCGGCCGCGTCGTTCCTCGGCATCGTGGGCTCCGTCGCCCTCTACGGCTACGACGGCTTCCTCTACTCCGTGGGCTTCTTCGTCGCCTGGCTGGTGGCGCTCCTGCTCGTCGCCGAGCCGCTGCGCAACACCGGTAAGTACACGATGGCCGACGTGCTCAGCTTCCGCATGCGGCAGAAGCCGGTGCGCATGGCCGCCGCGCTCTCCACGCTCGCCGTGTCGTTCTTCTACCTGCTCGCGCAGATGGCCGGCGCCGGCTCGCTCGTCTCACTGCTGCTCGGCATCGAAGGCGACCTCGGCCAGAACATCGTCGTCGCCATCGTCGGCGCCGTCATGGTGGGCTACGTCATGATCGGCGGCATGAAGGGCACCACGTGGGTGCAGATGATCAAGGCGATCCTGCTCGTCACAGGCGTCGCGGTGATGACCGTCTGGATCTTCGTCCGGCAGAACTTCAACTTCTCCTCGCTGCTGGGCGACGCCGTCGCCGCGCACACCGCGTCCGAAGCAGCCGGCGGCGTGGGCATCGGCGAGAGGATCCTCGAGCCGATGAGCCGCTACGGCGACAACACGCTGGGCTTCATCTCCCTGTCGCTGGCGTTGGTCCTCGGCGCCTCGGGCCTGCCGCACGTCCTGATGCGCTTCTACACCGTGCCCACCGCGAAGGAGGCCCGTCGCTCCGTGACCTGGGCCATCGGCCTGATCGGCGCGTTCTACCTGATGACCATGGTGCTCGGCTACGCCGCCGCCTGGCTCGTCGGCCCCGACGAGATCGCCGCCATGCCCGGCGGCGCCAACGCAGCCGCACCCGCGCTCGCGTTCGAGCTCGGCGGCACGGTGCTGATGGCGATCATCGCCGGCGTGGCGTTCGCCACGATCCTCGCGGTCGTGGCCGGCCTCACGATCACGGCGTCGGCGTCGCTCGCGCACGACATCTACAACTCCGTGATCAAGGACGGCAAGGCTGACCCGGCCCAGGAGGTCAAGGTCGCCCGCACGACGTCGCTCGTCATCGGTGCGCTGTCGATCGTCGGCGGCATCCTCGCGAAGGACCAGAACGTGGCGTTCCTCGTCGCGCTCGCCTTCTCGGTGGCGGCCTCGGCCAACCTGCCGTCGATCCTGTACTCGCTGTACTGGAAGAAGTTCTCGACGGCGGGCTCCGTGTGGTCGATCTACGGCGGCCTGTTCGGGGCGCTGTTCCTGATCGTGTTCTCCCCCGCGGTCTCGGGCGCACCGGGCTCGATGCTCGGCGCGGACATCGACTTCGCATGGTTCCCGCTGGACAACCCGGCCCTGGTCTCCGTGCCGCTCGGGTTCTTCCTCGGCTGGCTCGGTTCCGTGGTGAGGCCCGACGGCGACAAGTACGCCGACAAGGCGTCCGAGATGGAGGTCCGCTCCATGACCGGCGCCGGCGCAGAGGGTGCGATCGACCACTGATCGCCCCCTCCCCGAAGCTGTGCGCCGCGACTCCCCCCGGGTCGCGGCGCACGTCCATTTCCGGGGCCATTAGGGCATATCCTTTTCCCAACTTCTTTGAGACAATGAAGAATTACATTGTGGGAGAAGGAGCATGCCATGGACGACCACGGACCCAAACCGCACGCCTTCGACATGAGGAAGGCCGTGCTCGAGAACTCGAGCTACCGCCGCACCGTCTGGACGGGCCACTATCTGCAGGTGACCCTCATGTCCATCCCGGCCGGCGAATCCACCGGGCTGGAAGTGCACCCGAAGAACGACCAGTTCATCCGCGTCGACGGCGGCACGGCCCGCCTGAAGATGGGGTCGAGGAGGGATGCGCTCGACGTCGAGCACGACGTCGCTGACGGCTGGACGGTCATCGTGCCGGCGAACACCTGGCACGACATCGTCAACACGGGCGACGACGTGTTGAGCCTGTACACGATCCATTCGCCGGTGCACCACTCGTACGGGGTCATGCACGAGACGAAGGACCAAGCGGACCACGCGGAGCAGGTCGGCACCGACTTCCCCCCGCGCTGGACGAACCAGCCCTACTAGGGCGCCGATTGTTGGCAGTCCCTGCGACAGCTGACGAAGGTTTCGACCCCGCCGCAGGGCTGACGCCCGGCGGCGGCTCAACCACCAAAGCTCTTGTTGGTTGAGCCGGGCCGCGACGCAGGAGCTGTGACGAGGCGGTCCCTGAGCTCGCGAGTGAGGGACGAACTCGCGATGGTCGAAGGGTCGAAACCACCCCGGATTTGTGCAGCGAACCCAAGTTCCAGCGACAGCTCAATCACCAAAGGGCTTGCAGGTCGAAACCTCCCAAGCATTGCTGGTTGAGCCGGGCCGCGACGGAGGAGCTGCCCGTGGTCGAAACCACCCCGGACCTGCGCAGCGAACCCAAGTTCCAGCGACAGCTCAATCGCCAAAGGGCTTGCAGGTCGAAACCTCCCAAGCATTGCTGGTTGAGCCGGGCCGCGACGAAGGAGTTGCCCGTGGTCGAAACCACCCCGGACCTGCGCTGGGACTTATCCACAGCTGGCACCCTCGATGCACATTCCCACTCCCTCGCGCCCAAAGTGGGGCATGGCATACGTGTACATGTTGCGTTGTTCCGACGGTAGCTACTACGTCGGCAGCACGGTGAACCTGCACCAGCGCTTCGAGCAGCACATGACCGGCAAGGGCGCGATCTACACGCGGCGACGACGCCCGGTGGAGTTGGTGTTCGCGGCCGAGTTCGAGAGCCCTGCGGATGCGTTCGCGATGGAGAAGCAGGTGCAGGGCTGGAGCCGAGCGAAACGAGAAGCCCTCATCGTCGGGGATTTCAACGAGATCTCGAGGCTGGCCAGAAACTCACGCAACCGTGCGGTGGATTAGTCCCAGCGCAGGTCCGGGGTGGTTTCGACCACGGGCAGCTCCTCCGTCGCGGCCCGGCTCAACCAACTATGGCCACCAACCACCAACGAGAAAGGGCGGCGCCGCAGCGCCGCCCCTTCCCTCGTTGTCGATCAGATCAGGCCGAGTTCCTTCACGGCCTGGCGCTCGTCGTCGAGCTCCGCGACCGAGGCGTCGATCTTCGCGCGCGAGAACTCGTTGATCTCCAGACCCTGGACGATCTCGTACTCCCCGTCCTTCACGGTGCACGGGAACGACGAGATGAGGCCCTCCGGCACACCGTAGGAACCGTCGGACGGCACCGCC
>JAAYZP010000297.1 GCA_012514785.1 Propionibacterium sp.
CGACCACCTCTGGGGCCTGCCCGTGCTCGCCGAGTACGTGAAGAAGAAGTACGCCGACAAGGACTTCACCATCGTCTCGCCCGACGCCGGCCGCGTGCGCCTGGCCGACATGTGGACCGACAAGATGGGCGCGCCGCTGGCGATCATCCACAAGCGCCGCGACCCGAACAAGACCAACGAGGTGGACATCCACGAGGTGGTCGGCGACGTCGAGGGCAAGACCTGCCTCCTCGTCGACGACATGATCGACACCGCCGGCACCATCGCGCAGGCAGCGCAGGCGCTCAAGGCGCGCGGCGCCAAGCGCGTCATCGCCGCGGCCACGCACCCGATCTTCTCCGGCCCCGCCGCCGAGCGGCTGAACTCCTCCGGCATGGAGGAGATCATCGTGACCAACACCCTGCCCATCCGCACCAACCCCATCAAGAACCTCACGGTGCTCTCGATCGCCCCGCTGCTCGCGCAGGCGATACGCGAGGTGTTCATGGACGGTTCGGTCACCTCCCTCTTCGACGGCCAAGCCTGAGACGGGCACGTCCCGGGCGCCGGCCGAGGCCTGTGCCGGGTACGTCCGCGAAGTGACGGCACGGGCATGAAGTCGTACAGGGAGCTGCTGCGCACGCAGGGCGTGCTGCGCATCGTCCTGTCGCAGATCGTCGCCCGCTTCCCCAGCGGGATGATCGTGCTGGGGCTCCTGATCCACGTCGAATCCATCTTCGACTCCTACGGTTCCGCGGGCCTCGTGCTGGCGATGACCTCGATCGGACAGGGCATCGCCGGCCCGGTCACGAGCCGGCTGATGGGCCGCCTCGGCGCCCGCCCGGTACTCGTCGCGACGACGATCCTCTGCGCGGCGTCGCTGGCGTTCATCGCGCTGGTCGACCTGCCGCTGTGGGGCTACATGGCGGTCGGGCTGCTCAGCGGGCTCAGCTTCCCGCCCGTCCAGCCGGCGGTGCGCACGATGTACCCGAAGCTCGTCGAGCCGGCCAAGCTGCCGAGGATGTTCTCCCTCGACGCCTCCGCGCAGGAGATCATCTGGGTGATGGGCCCGATGGTGATCACGCTCATCTCGATCGAGATCTCCTCGGTCCTCGGGCTGCTGGTCTGCTCGGCGCTGCTCGTCGTCGGCGGGGCCTGGTTCATCAGCGCGCCGGAGCTCGGCGAGGTGAAGTTCGCGCCGAGCAGCGGTCAGCTGGGCGCCGTCCTGAAGCGCGGCCCCGTGCTGCTGGCCACCGTGGCCGGATTCCTGCTGCTGGGCGGCGTCGCGGCCATCGAGGCGGCCATCGTCAGCCGCTTCGGGGAGGGCGGCATCCAGGCCGGCATGATCCTCGCGGTGATGTCCCTGGCCTCGCTGGTGGCCGGCTTCGGGTTCGGGCACCGCCCGATCGGCCGCTTCACCCTGTCCATCTGGATCTCGACGATCGTCGTCGGCGCCACCGCGGCCACGATGGTGGACGGCTTCTGGGGGACCCTCGCGGCCGTAGCGGTGGCCGGCATCGGGATCGCGCCCGCCCTGGCCGTGATGTTCTCGATGGTGGCCGAGCGCATCAGCTTCGCCGAGTCGGCGGAGGCCTACGGCTGGGCGAACACCGGCCAGCTCGTCGGCGCCGCGCTGGGCTCGGCCGTCGCGGGGTTCCTGATCGACTACATGGGCTCCGACGGCGGCTTCTGGGTGGCGGTGGCGTTCGCCGTGGTGGGGGTCGTGGTGCCGGCCGTGTTCGTGCAGGTCCGCGACGTGCGACGTCGGGCGCGCCCCAGCTGATCGTGCCGACGGCGCCCGATTCGGCCGGCGGCTCCCCGGTGGGTTAAGATTGCCGGGTTGCCTGGCGAGGGACGATTTTCGTCCGTTATCGACGTGCTCCTGAGCCAGCGTGAGCCTGTCCGCCAACCCAAGGAGCAAAGCCATGGCAGATCTCAAACTCGCCGCCACCAAGCGCACCGAATTCGGCAAGGGTGCCTCCCGCCGCGCGCGCCGCGACGGCCTGACGCCCGCCGTCGTCTACGGCCACGGTGGGGACCCGATCCACATCACCGTCGACGCGCACCAGCTGTTCCTTGCCATGCGCGTGGCCAACGCGCTGTTCACGCTCGAGATCGAGGGTGAGAAGAAGCCGGTGCTGGCCCTGCCCCGCCAGGTGCAGCGCCACCCGATCCTCCCGGAGATCGACCACGTCGACTTCCTCATCGTGCGTGAGGGCGAGAAGGTCGCCGTCGAGGTGCCGCTGGTCCAGGTCGGCGAGGCCGAGCGCGGCTCCATGGTCAACACCGAGCTCGTCTCGCTGCCCGTGCTGGCGCCCGCCACCGCGATCCCGAACCAGATCGAGGTCTCCATCGAGGGTCTCGAGGTCGGCGACAACGTCTACGTCTCCGACGTCAAGCTGCCCGAGGGCATCGAGGCCGACATCGACCTCGAGCAGGTCGTGCTCAGCATCCTCGCACCGACGGTCGAAGACGACGAGCCCGCAGAGGCCGAGGAGACCGAGGCCGCAGAGGGTGCGGCGGAAGAGGCCGACGAGGAGTGACCGATCGCCTCGTGATGGTGGTCGGGCTCGGGAACCCGGGCCTGACCTACGAGGCGACCCGGCACAACGTCGGATTCTGGGCCGTGGCGGATCTTGCCGACCGCCACGGCACCTCCTTCTCCCTCAACTCCCGCCTGAAGGCGGAAGTGGCCACGTTCACGCGGCCCGAGGCGAAGTACGTGCTCGCGAAGCCCACCACGTTCATGAACCTCTCCGGCCAGGCCGTCGCGGCGCTGCTGCGGTTCTACAAGGTGCAGCCCGCGGATCTCATCGTCGTCCACGACGAGATCGACCTCGACCCGTCGCGCCTGCGCCTAAAGTTCGGCGGAGGGGACAACGGCCACAACGGCCTCAAGTCCATCCGCGGCCAGATCGGCACCGGTGACTTCCACCGCGTCCGGGTCGGCGTGGGGCGCGGCCCCGGCAGCCAGGCTGCGGCCGACTGGGTGTTGCGCAAGCTCCGCCCCAAGGAGCTCGACGAACTCCGGGTCGACGCCGCCATCGCGGCCGACGCCGTCGAACACCTCGTGGCCGAGGGTCTCGAATCGGCCCAGAACCGGTACAACTCCTGAACCCGGTAGGTGCCACTCCCGCGGGCGGCGCCAGTCGCCTACGATGGGGAGTGAGCAGTGAGGGGATGGAACGCACATGAGTGAGCCGTACAGCCCGCAGCCGTACGACGCCGACGACTTCGACCCCGAAGCGACGTACCGGCCCCAGCCCTACGCCCCGCCGCCGGGCGAGCCAAACCCGTACGCGCAGCCGCCGGTACCGCCGCCGGCGCAGTTCCCGCACCACGCGCCACCACCGCCGGCGCCCTATCCCGCGCCGTACCCGCCGCCCGCCGCGCACTACGGTATGGCGTACCCGATGCTCCCGCCGCGCCGCCGCAACAGCGTGCTGGCGCACGTCGTGCTGTTCATGTTCACCGGCGGCATCGGCAACGCCATCTACGCCTGGTGGGTGTGGGACTCGAACAAGCGCGCGGGCTATTGACTGCCCTGTTGGTTCAAACACCTAGGATGGCCAGGTGAAGTTTCCCGGCCTCCTTGATGCCCTGGTAGCCGACCCGGCGCTGCAGTACACCCTCGACGACGTCCGCCTCCCCGGCGTGACCGCGCTCGACGTCACCGCCGTACGCACCTTCTTCCCCGTCCTCACCGCCGCCATCTCGGACGAGGACCGCACCGTGCTCGCGGTCACCTCCACCTACCGCGAGGCCGAACAGCTCGCCGCGGAGCTCGGCACCTGGCTCGGCGACGACGCAGTGGTCTACTTCCCTGCATGGGAGACCCTCCCGCACGAGCGGCTGTCCCCGCGCGCCGACACCGTGGGCCGACGCCTCGCCGCGCTCCGGCGCATCGCGGGTGACGCGCCACCGAGGGTCGTCGTCGCACCCGTCCGGTCGGTCCTGCAGCCCCAGGTCAAGGGGCTCGCCGACATGCAGCCCGTCGACATCCGCGCCGGCGAAACCTACGAGCTGGGCCAGCTGCTCGACGACCTCGTCGCGGCCGCCTACCACCGTGTCGACATGGTGGAACGCCGCGGCGAGTTCGCCGTCCGCGGCGGCATCGTCGACGTGTTCCCGCCCACGGAGGAACACCCCGTCCGCATCGACTTCTTCGGCGACGACGTCGAGGAGATCCGCTACTTCACCGTCGCCGACCAGCGCTCCACCGGCGACACCCTCGACGCCGTCGTGGCACCCCCGTGCCGCGAACTCCTGCTCACCGACGACGTGCGCGCCCGCGCGAAGACGCTCGCCGAGCAGCACCCGGAGCTCGGCGACATGCTGGGCCGGCTCGCCGAGGGGCACGCCGTCGAGGGCATGGAGGCCCTGATCCCGGTGCTCGTCGACGGCCTGGAGTTGCTCGTCGACGTGCTGCCCGCCGATTCGATGGTGCTCGCCGTCGCGCCCGAACTCATCCGCACTCGCGCGGCCGAACTCGTGGCCACCAGCCGGGAGTTCCTGGAGGCCAGCTGGGCCGCGGCCGCCGGCGGGGGCCGCTCGCCGATCGACCTCGACGCCTCCGCATACTGGGAGCTGGGCGACGTCCGTGCCCACGCCATGGAGCGCGGGCTGCGGTGGTGGACCCTGTCGCCGTTCGCGGCCGACGAGGGAGAAGACGCGTCTTCCTACTCCGCCGACGGTGTCCACTCGCGTTCGTTGCAGGTCACCACGGTCCACACGTTCCGCGGCGACGCGGAGGCGGCGCTCAGCCACCTCCGCGACCGCACCGGCGAAGGCTGGCGCGTCGTGCTGCAGGTGGAGGGCCGCGGGCTGGCGCAGCGTCTCGTCGAACTGTGCGGCGAAGCCGAGGTGCCCGCTCGGTTGAGCGAACTCGACGACGCCCCCGAGCCGGGTGTGGTCACGGTCACCGTCGGTGGCGCCGGCGGCGGCTGGCGGGCCGAACCGGCGAAGCTGGAATTCATCACGGCCACCGAACTCACGGGGCAGGCCGTCGCGGACAAGGCCGAACGCAAGCTCCCCGCGCGACGCAAGAACCGCATCGAGCCGCTGGAACTGAAGCAGGGCGATCTGATCGTGCACGAGCAGCACGGCGTCGGCCGCTACATCGAGTCGGCGCAGCGCGTCGTGCACGGCGCCACCCGCGACTACCTCGTCATCGAGTACGCGCCCAGCAAGCGCGGCCAGCCCGGCGACCGCCTGTTCGTGCCGATGGACCAGCTCGACCAGCTGAGCCGCTACGTCGGGGCCGAGGCGCCGTCGCTCGACCGCATGGGCGGGGCCGACTGGACGAAGCGCAAGTCGAAGGCGCGCAAGGCCGTCCGCGAGATCTCCGCCGAGCTGATCAAGCTCTACGCCGCGCGCCAGGCCACGAAGGGGCACGCGTTCGGCTCCGACACGGATTGGCAGCGGGAGCTGGAGGACGCGTTCAGCTTCGTCGAGACGCCCGACCAGCTGAGCGCGATCGAGGAGGTCAAGGCCGACATGGAGAACGTCGTGCCCATGGACCGCCTGATCTGCGGCGACGTCGGCTACGGCAAGACCGAGATCGCGGTGCGCGCCGCGTTCAAGGCCGTCCAGGACGGCAAACAGGTGGCCGTGCTCGTGCCGACGACGCTGCTCGTGGGCCAGCACTACCAGACGTTCGCGTCGCGCTTCACGGGCTTCCCCATCAAGGTGGCGGAGTTGTCGCGGTTCCAGACCGACGGGCAGGCCAAGCGCATCCTCGAGGATCTCGCCCGTGGCCGCGTCGACGTCGTGATCGGCACGCACCGGCTGCTGAGCAAGGAGGTCCAGTTCAAGGACCTCGGGCTCGTGATCATCGACGAGGAGCAGCGCTTCGGCGTCGAGCACAAGGAGCGGCTCAAGGCGATGCGGGTCAACGTCGACGTGCTCAGCATGTCCGCCACCCCGATCCCGCGCACGCTCGAGACGGCGATCACCGGCATCCGGGAGATGTCCGTGATCGCCACCCCGCCGGAGGAGCGCCACCCGGTGCTGACGTTCGCCGGCCCCTACGACGACGGCCAGGTCCGCGCCGCGATCCGCCGCGAGCTGGCGCGCGAGGGGCAGGCGTTCTACGTGCACAACCGCGTCGGCTCGATCGAGAAGACCGCCGCGCACCTGCGCGAGTTGGTCCCCGAGGCGCGCATCGTCACCGCGCACGGGCAGATGAACGAGCGCCGGCTGGAGGAGGTCATGCTCGACTTCGTCGAGCGCCGCGCCGACGTGCTGGTCTCGACGACCATCGTCGAGTCGGGCCTCAACATCCAGTCCGCCAACACCCTGATCATCGACCGCGCCGACGCGCTGGGGCTGTCCCAGATGCACCAGCTGCGCGGCCGCGTCGGACGCTCCCGCGAGCGCGGCTACGCCTACTTCCTGTACCCGCCGGACAAGCCGCTGAGTGAGGCGTCGCACGAGCGCCTCTCGACGATGGCCGCCAACACCGACCTCGGCGCCGGCATGGCCATCGCGATGCGCGACCTCGAGCTGCGCGGCGCCGGCAACCTGCTGGGGGAGGACCAGTCGGGCCACATCGAGGGCGTCGGCTTCGACCTCTACCTGCGCATGGTGGGCGACGCGCTCGCCGAGTACAAGGGTGACGGTGTGGAGGCCGAGCCGACGATGCGGATCGACATCCCGGTCGACGCCAACCTCCCCGACGACTACATCGCCTCCGAACGCCTGCGCCTGCAGATGTACAAGGAGATCGCCGAGATCCGGACCGACGACGACATCGCCGCAGTCCGGGCGGAGCTGGAGGACCGCTACGGGGAACTCCCGGAGCAGGTCGAGGCGCTGCTCGGCGTGGCAGCGCTGCGCAACCTCGCCCGCATCCACGGCGTCCAGGAGATCGTCCCGCAGGGCAAGGTGGTGCGCTTCGCGCCCGTGACGCTGCCGGATTCCAAACAGCTGCGGCTGCAGCGGCTCTACCCGGGCTCGCGGCTCAAGGAAGGCCACATCCTGGTGCCGAAGCCCGACGGCGACGCCCTCGCGTGGGCGAAGATGCTGCTCACCCAGCTCTTCGCCTGAGGCGCGGGCTGCCTCAGCCGAGCATCAGCAAATTGTGCGGGAAAGCTGCCGCGCAACTCTTTCATCTGGTTAGGGCGCGGGCGCGCAGGGGCGTCGTCTCTCGCCCTGGATCGTGGCCGACGGAGGGTCCCGGTAACGGCGGGGGTCGGTCGTCGGCCCGATCCAACGCCCGACCTACCCTGAGCCGACGCCCCCGCCCGCCCGCTTCCAGAGCCTGCGCCTTCTGCTGCGGCGACGCGGAGTAGATCGCCCGCCGACCGTCGGATCATCCGGGAGCTGCGCGATGCGTCGTCGAGCGGCGTCGAGAGCGCGCTGGAGTGGCTGTTCCTGCGTAACGTCATCCGACGCCACCACCTCCCGGAGCCTCCACGTCCACGCTCCTCCGTCGCTTCGCGACTCCATGGGATGAGAAAGCGGTCACGCAACCGGTGCTCGGCCTTCCGAAGTACTTGCTGGTTGAGCTCCCGGCACGAGCTCAGGAACCACCATCGCCAGCTCCTTCCCTTCGACCATCGTGCGGCGACTTCGTCGCGGCACGAGCTCAGGGACCGCGTCGCGGGCGAGCTCAACCATCAAATGGTGCC
>JAAYZP010000036.1 GCA_012514785.1 Propionibacterium sp.
GGCGGGCAGCAGCAGCGCGTCGGTGTCGCCCGCGCGCTCGCGAGCGACCCCAACATCCTCCTCATGGACGAACCCTTCGGCGCCGTCGACCCGATCGTGCGCCGCGAGCTGCAGGACGAGCTGCGGCGGCTGCAGGCCGAGCTGGGCAAGACCATGGTGTTCGTCACCCACGACATCGACGAGGCGTTCCGCTTGGGCGATACGGTCGTCGTGCTGAAGACCGGGGGAGTGATCGCCCAGCAGGGCACGCCGCAGGAGATCCTCGCGAACCCGGCCGACGCGTTCGTGCGCGACTTCGTCGGCGCCGCCCGCTCCGAGCGACGGCTCACGATCGAGGAGGTCGACGGGCGCACCCTCGCCGTCGACGGTGACGGCCGCCCCGTGGGGATCGTCGACGGATGAACTGGCTCAGCCAGAACTGGCCCCAGGTGCTCGACCACCTGGTGAGCCACCTCGCGCTCAGCATCCCCTCCATCCTGATCAGCGTGCTCATCGCGGTCCCGATCGGGCGCCTCGCGTTCCGCAAACCGCTCGTCGGCGGCCCCCTGCTGGGCGCCGCCAGCCTCCTCTACGCCGTCCCCGCGCTGCCGCTCCTGGTGATCATCCCCGCCGTCGTCGGCCTCTCGCCGCGCTCGCCGTGGGTGATGGTGATCGCGCTCAGCCTCTACGGGGTCGCGCTGCTCGTGCGCACCGCTTCCGACGCGTTCGCCGCCGTCGACCGGCACGTGCGCGAGGGGGCGCTCGCCGTCGGGCACTCGCGGCGCAGCGTGTTCTGGCGGGTCGACCTCCCGCTCGCCCTGCCCGTGCTGATCCCGGGCATCCGCGTCGTGACCGTCTCGACGATCAGCCTCGTCACCATCGGTGCGCTCATCGGCGTGCCGAGCCTCGGCTCGCTGCTCACCGACGGTTTCCAGCGCGGCATCACCGCCTCGGTGGCCACCGGCATCATCGCGACGATGCTGCTCGCCCTCGTGCTCGACGCGGCCCTCGTGCTCCTCGGGCGCGTGCTCACCCCGTGGAGGAGGTGGGCGGATGAGTCTGATGGACGCGTTGCTCTGGCTCAGTGACCCCGCACGCTGGTGGGGGCCCTCCGGCATCCTGGCCCGCACGCTCGAACACCTGGGCGTGACCCTCCTCGCGCTCGTCGCCGCGGGCGTCATCGCGCTGCCCGCGGGCGTCCTGATCGGCCACACCCGGCGCGGGTCGACGGCGATCGGCGCCTTCACCGGCGCCTTCCGCGCCCTGCCCACACTCGGCCTGCTCACCCTCTTCGGCCTGCTGCTGGGGATCGGGATCACCGCGCCGCTGCTCGCACTCATCATCCTGGGCATCCCGTCGCTGCTGGCCGGCGCCTACTCCGGCATCCAGTCGATCGACCCCACGATCCCGGGCGCCGCCCGCGCGATCGGCATGAGCGAGGCGCAGGTGATCCGCCGCGTCGAACTGCCGCTGGCGATGCCGGTGATCGTCGGGGGCGTGCGCGCCGCCACGCTGCAGATCGTCGCCACCGCCACCCTTGCCGCCTACACCGCCGACGTCGGCCTCGGCCGCTACCTGTTCGCCGGCATGAAGTCCCGCGACTACCCCCAGATGATCGCCGGCGCCCTGCTCGTGACGGTGCTGGCGATCCTCCTCGAACTCATCCTGGCCGCGGTGCAGCGTACTGTTTCCACACGACTAGCCGATCCATCGAAAAGGGAAAGCCATGCGTAAATCCATCAAGGTCCTCGGAGTCGCGCTGGTCAGCGCCCTGGCGCTCACCGCCTGCTCCGACGACGCCGGCGACGGTGAGACCCTCGTCGTCGGCAGCCAGGACTACTACTCGAACGAGATCGTCGCCGAGGTCTACGCCCAGGCACTCGAGGACGCGGGGTTCACCGTCGAGCGCGACTTCCGCATCGGCCAGCGCGAGGTCTACCTCCCTGAGCTCGAGGCCGGCAACATCGACGTCTTCCCCGAGTACACCGGCAACCTCCTGCAGTACTACTCGCCCGACACCGAGGCCACCGCCGCCGACGACGTCTACGCCGAGCTCGCCTCGGCGCTGCCCGAGGGCCTGCGCGCGCTCGACCAGTCGGACGCCTCCGACCAGGACTCCTTCGTCGTCACCTCCGACTTCGCATCCGAACACGGGCTCACCGGTATCGGCGACCTCGCCGTCGTCGACGACGTCACCCTCGGCGGCAACTCCGAGCTCGAGACCCGCCCCTACGGGCCGCAGGGCCTGGAATCGGTCTACGGGGTCACCGTGGCCTTCACCCCGATCGAGGACTCCGGCGGCCCGCTGACCGTGAAGGCGCTGCGCGACGGCGACGTGCAGGTGGTCAACATCTACACCGCCGACCCCGTGCTCGCCGACGGCGACCTCGTCGTCCTCGACGACCCCGAGGGCCTGCTGCTCGCCTCCCACGTCGTGCCGCTGGCCTCCGACAGGGTCACCGACGAGGCCGCCGACGTGATCAACGCCGTCTCGGGCGCGATGTCGGCGGAGGACCTCGTCGAGCTCAACTCGATCTCCGTCACGGAGGAGTCCCCGGCCGCGACGATCGCCGCCGACTGGCTCGCCGAGCAGAACCTCTGAGCCACAGAAGATGGATCAAGGTTGAGGACCGTCAGCGGTCCCTAACCTTGATCCATCTTTCCCCGCGACTAGTCGCGGTGCTTCCAGGCGGGCTCGCGCTTCTCGAAGAACGCACCGATGCCCTCCTGCGCGTCGTGGGCGACCGCGTTGCGGGTCATCACATCGACGGTGTGCGCGTAGGCGTCCGCGGTCCCAAGCTCCGCCTGCTCATAGAAGGCGCGCTTCCCGACGGCCACCGTCGCGGCCGAGAAGCTGGCCACCTGCCTCGCGACGCGCGCCGTCGCCTCGTCCAGCTCGCCCGCCTCGACGACGTGCGACACCAGCCCCTGCGTGCGTGCCTCCGCGGCGTCGATGGGCTCGCCCGTCAGCAGCATCTTCATAGCCGTCTTGCGGTCCACCGCCCGCGTGAGCGCCACCATCGGCGTCGAGCAGAACAGCCCGATCTTCACCCCCGGCGTGGCGAAGTGGGCGTCGTCGGCGGCGACGGCGAGGTCGCAAGTAGCCACGAGTTGGCAGCCCGCGGCGGTGGCGAGCCCGTGTACCCGCGCGATCACCGGCTGCGGGATCTGCTGGATGAGCAGCATCAGCTCGGCGCAGGTGGCGAAGATCTCGCGCTGTCGGTCGATGTCGGCGCCGCGCACCTCGCCGAGGTCGTGGCCGGCGGAGAACACCTTCCCCTCGGAGCGCAGGATCACGGCGTGCACGTCGGTGCGCCCGCCGATCGCGGTGAACGCGTCGATCAGCCCGCGCATCACGGGCATGGAGAGCGCGCCGCGCTTGGCGGGGTTGTTGATCGTCACGGTGGCTACGGTCTCCTCCACGTCGAGGAGTACGAGGTCATCAATCATGCTCCCAGTCTGCCCTGCGGTGGTTAGGCTTGCACCATGCTCGACGTCCTCCGCACCCTCGGTGCGGCACTCGGACTGGACTCGGCGCTGTTCTCGAACCTGGGGGCGGTCCCGCTGATGTCGGTCGCCGGGGTCGCGGTGTTGGCCGCAGCCTCGACGATGCTGGGTCACGTCGCCATCCTCGCGCTCAACCGCATCAGCGGCTTCCGTCTCGTCAGCAGCCTGCTGCTCAGCGCCGCGGCGCTGACGGTGCTGCACGCCACCGAAGCCGCGGTGACGTGGGGTGTGGCGACGATGGTGCTCCGGCGCCCGCTCCCGCTGATGGAACTCATCATCGTCGCGCTGCTCGCGCTCGCGCCCCAGGTGCTGAACTTCCTCACCGCACTCCCGCACCTCGGCCTCGGTATCGGCCGCCTCCTCCAGGCGTGGAGCTACCTGATCCTGTGGTTCGGCGTCGGCAGCGCCTTCGGCCTGCACTGGCTGTGGGCGCTCGTGTTCACCATCGCCGGCTGGCTGGCGATGCAGCTGCTGTCCCGGCTGGCCCACCGGCCGATCAGCTGGCTGCTCTCGCGGCTGTGGCGGCTGGCCACCGGACGCCCGACGATGATGACCTCCCGCGACATCCTCGTGGGCATGCCGATCATCCCCGTCGACGGCGCCCCCAAGGCCCCCAAGCAGGTGGCGTCATGATCGGCTGGACGCTGCTCGCGCTGGTGGTCGTGCTGGTGCTGTTCGTGCTGCTGTCGCCGCTGGAATCCCTGCAGTGGTGGGTGGCGAAGGGCGAGCGGGAGGTGGCCGAGACCTTCGACGTCGTGGCCCCTGAACCGGGCCTCCGCACGCCGGCGCGCCACTACATCGTCTACCTCTCCGGGGTCGGCACCATCGGCGGCGACGAACTCTCCGGGCGGGAGGAAGCCTGGCTGCAGAGCCTGCGCGACGAGCTGCCCGAGGCCCGCGTCGTCGGAGACGTGTTCCCGTACGCCGTCGACAACCGCGGCCTTAGGCAACGCGCGACGGTGTGGCTCTGGGGCCGCCTGCACCGCTGGCGACGCAAGGGGCGCGCGCTGTTCCTGCCGTTCATCATCGAGCTGCGCAACATCGCCCAGGTACTCGTCTCGGCCGACCCGCGCTACGGCCCGACGTACAACATCGGGCTTGCGCAGGAGCTGTGGCGCTCGCTCCAGCGCCAGGGCTACGTGCCCGGCTCGGGGGCGCCCGTCACGCTGGTCGGATTCTCGGGCGGCGCGCAGGTGGCGCTCGGCGCCGGGTGGTACCTCTCCGGGCTCGGCGTGCCCGTCACCGTCATCTCCGTCGGCGGGATCTTCGGCGACGACCCCGGCCTCGACCGCGTGCGCCACCTCTGGCACCTGAGCGGCAGCCGCGACAAGCTGCAGCACCTCGGCACGGTCGCGTTCCCCGGCCGCTGGCCGACGGCGCCCCTGTCGCCCTGGGCGAAGGCGAAGCGGGAGGGCCGGGTGACCACCCTGGACGTCGGGCCGATGGAGCACTCCGGCGCGAACGGCTACCTCGGGCGACGCGCCGTCGGCGAGGACGGACGCAACCACGCGGAGGTCACCCGCGACGTCGTCATCCGGATCGTGCGGGGCTGGACGTCGCCGGGTGTTCGCGGCGGGCCCTCGTCAACCTGAGGCCGACGGCACCCACCACCAGCACGCTGGCCGCGATGCCCGCGGCCCACGCCACCGTCGCCGACTCGAGGTCCGTCGTCATACGCCCCACGGCGATCCACGCCAGGCCCCAGGCCGTGGCGGCGGCCGGGGTCAGCCGGCCGCGGGTCCACCACGCGGTGCCGAGCCCGATGAGCAGCGTCACGACGATGACGGCCACGGCCGCCCACTCGAATCCGGGGAAGGTGGCCTCGACGCCGAGCGTGACACCCCAGGCGGTGATGTTGGCCACCGTGGCCACGCACACCCAGCCGAGGTACAGGCCGAACGTGCCGTCAGTGACGACCGCCTCCACGATGTTGGCGGGCCTATCGGCGAGCAGGACCATCATGACGCGGATCAGGACCGCGAGCAGGACGATGATCACGGCGACGCTGGCGGCCACAGAGCCCAACTGCACCATCCAGATCCAGGCTGCGTTGAGCGCGGCCGAGACCGCTGCCCAGAGGCGCAGCCGGCCCTGTCGCGCGGACCGGCGCGCCACCGGCAGCACCTGGTAGACCGCGTAGAGCACCAGCCCGACGTAGATCACGCTCCAGATGCTGAACGCGGGGCCGGCCGGGGCGAGCGGCGTCGAGTCCTCGGCGAGCGCGCCGCCGGCGGCCTCGCTGATCGGTGTGCCGCCGAGTGCGCCGCTGCCGATGAAGGCGACGACGATCGCCGCGGCCACGGCGACGATCGTGAGGACCGCGGGGACGGGGGACTGGGCTCGCTGCTGCATGGGGTTCCCTTCCGAAGGGGGAAAACGCTAGCAACCGACCGGGTCGCCACGCTCAGCCCGCGCCCCGCACCGCCTCCCAGAACCGACGGAAATGCTCGGGCGTTCCGCCGCCGATGCCCTCGTGTGTGAGGAGCGCCGCGGCGACGTCGGCCTCCCGATCCACCCACAGGCTCGCCCCGGTGCCGCCGTCCCAGCCGACGCGGCCGTGCGCGTCGATGCCGACGCCGAGGCCCCACCGGAGCTCCGGACCCAGGAACTCCGCCGCCATCGTGGCCGCGGGCCCGTCCGGCATCGGCGCCTGGTCGCCGAGGGCGCCGTCGAGCGCGGCGCCGGCGAAGGCGGCGAGGTCCGCGGCGGTCGAGAGCAGCCCCGCCGAGGCGGAGGGGAACGTGGGCGTCGACGCGTAGCGGGGGTCGGCGGCGGGAACGGCGAGATCCAGGCCGCCGTCATCGTCCGGGAACCACAGCGCCGGGACGCGGCGCAGTTCCCCGCCCGGCACGAAGTACCCGGTGTCCCGCATCCCGAGCGGCTCGAGGAGGCGTCGTCCGAGCAACTCGTCGAACCGTACCCTGGTGGCCGCCTCCAGCACGACGGTGAGCGCGTCGAACGACGTCTGGTAGAGCCAGCCCTCGCCGGGCTGGTGGCGCATGGGCAGGGCCGCGACGCGGTCCATCCACGCGTCGACGTCGAGCTGCGGCGGCAGCCAGTGCGACATCACGCCGGCGGCGTCGGAGGCCCCGGACAGCGCGTCGTCGCCCTCGTCCGAGACGTCGTAGCCCAGCCCGAAGCCCATCCGGAGCAGATCGCGTACCGTCGTGCTGCGCGTGGCGGCGACGGTGTCGTCGAGCGGGCCGTGGCGGCGCCGCAGCACGCGACGGCCGGCCCAGGCCGGCACCCAGCGCTCGACCGGGTCGTCGAGGCCGAGCGCGCCGTCGGTGACGAGCCCCATCGTGCATGCGGTGGCGATGACCTTCGTCACCGAGGAGATCTGGAAGAGCGTGTCGGGAGCAGCGGGCCCGGTGCTGTCGACGTGGACGCGCCGCGCCGAGGGTGGCCCGCTCACGAGGGCCCACGTCGCGCCGTGCCGCAGCGTGTCCGAGGCCCGCATCGTCGAGGCGACGGCGGCGGCACGGCGGTCATGGGCGGACGTCATCCCCCGATTCTAGGTTTCGCCCCGTCCGATCGCCAGGGGTGCTGAGGAGTAGAGTGGAGGTGGATCAAGTACACGAGCCAGTGCGAGCGAAGGAGCGGCCATGGACGTGCGGCCCGTCGACGAACACGGTCGGCATATCGAGACCCGGAAATCCCTGATCGCGGAGGGGTGGGTGCGCTACGCGCTGTGGATCGTCGGGGCGCTCCTGGTGTTCCTCCTGTCGTTCCTCTACCTCAGCCGCCCCCTCGCGGTCCTTGGGGAGACCGCACTGCACTACCTGCCCGCGATCGCCGCGTTCCTGCTGCTCGGGCTGCCGTGGAAGTCGCCGTACGTGCCGCGCAAGCTGCGCGACGACGTCGTCGCACCCTGGTTCATCATGCTCATCATCGCCCTGTTCACGACGGCGTTCACCGCCGCGGAGGAGGCGGCCTACGGGCAGACTGTCGCAGCCATCTACCTCGGCTTCGGCATCTACATGTGGATCGGGCTCACCCGAGCAGCCCTGGCCATGCTGTTCGACCGACGCAACGGCGTCGTCGCACCCGATCCCGAGGACGACGTCCCGGCGTGACGAATCCCTGGCAACTCTACGACGACATCCTCGACCTCATCCCCGCGGGAATCCGCGTCACCGACGCGCTCATCGGGCGCTGGGCGTTCGTCCGCACCGACGTCGGCACCGGCGCCGCGATGGTCTACACCACCGGCCCGAGGGCGTCGCTGGCCGAGCGCGACGTCGTCGGCCGCGACCTGCGCGACGTCGCGGCGCTGGTGAAGTCCTGGGACCTCGAGCAGGCGGCCCTCGGCACCGCCGCCATCAACGCTGCGCTCGCCACCGAGGAACGCGTCGCGCCGTACGAGACCTCCATGGAGGGCGAGACCTCCACCTTCGCGCTCAACGCGGACAAGTTCGCCACCCAGAAGACCGCGACGGTGGGCCACTTCGGCGCCATCGAGCGCTACATGGAGGGCAACGACTTCGTCGTCCTCGAACGCCATCCGATCGGCGACGACCTCCCCGACACCGCGGCCGAGTACCTGCTGTCCGACCGCGACGAGGTCTACATCACCGGCTCCACCCTCACCAACAAGTCGTTGCCGCGCCTGCTGGAGCTCTGCGCGCACACCCGCGTCGTCCTCGTCGGACCCAGCGCGCCCTTCGCGCCCGAGGCGCTGCCCGCGTGCGTGAGCGTGATCGCGGGCTCCATCGTCGCCGACCCGGACCATGTGCACCGGGCGTTGTCGATGGGCGGCGGCATGGGGGAGGCGCGCCCCGGGCTCCGGCAGTTCAACGCACCGCTACAGTTCTGACCATGCCCAAATCCGAGTCGGCGCCGATCGTCTACCGAGCGCTCGTCTTCGTCATCCGCCTGATCGCGCCCCTGTTGACCAGGCGGCGCTGGCGCGCCCAGCACCACATCCCCGCCCACGGCGGGGCGCTCGTCGTCGCCAACCACATCAGCAACTACGACACCCTCACCCTCGGCGACTACCTCGTCGCCTCAGGCAGGTGGCCCAGGTTCCTCGGCAAGGCGGACATCTGGAAGGTGCCGGGGCTCGGCTGGCTCGCCACCCAGTGCCGGCAGATCCCCGTCTACCGGCACACGGAACGCGCCAAGGACTCGCTCGTGCACGCCCGCGCCGCGCTCGAGGCGGGCGACCTCGTCGCCATCTACCCGGAGGGCACCATCACCCGCGACCCCGAGGGCTGGCCGATGCTGGCCCGCCACGGCGCCGCCCGCCTCGCGCTGGCCACCGGCGTGCCGGTCATCCCCGTCGGGCAGATCGGTGCCGACCAGGTGCTGGGCGGCCGATACCTGGAGTTCCGCAAGCTGTTCAGCCCCCGGCGCCGCGACGTCGTCGTCGAGGCCGGCCCGCCGGTGGACCTCTCGGACATCGGCATCACCGAGGACCCCACCCCGGAGCAGCTCGCCGACGCCACAGCCCGGATGATGGGCGCCGTGACGGACCTCTATGCTGAACTCCGCGGCGAGGCCGTCCCGGAGCTCGGGTGGGACCCCTGGCAGACGGAATACGCCGCCCGATGACCAGCGCCCCGCCCTACAACCCAGGAGGCCAGATGCCCACGAAAGTCGCACTCGTATTCGGCGGAGTGTCACCGGAACACGCCATCTCCTGCCTCACGGCCGCGAGCGTGCTCGGCGCGATCGACAGGAGCCGCTACGACGTCGTCGGCATCGGCATCGCGAAGTCCGGCCGCTGGACCCAGGTGCCGCTGGAGGAGATCGCCGACTACCGGATCGTCGACGGCGTGGAGCCCGCGGTGCGCGAGCCCGACGACGACGCCGTGTTCATGGTCACCGAACAGGGCGCCGAGGTGGCCACCCGCGCCGGCGAGAACCTGCTCGACATCCGCGGCGTCGACGTCGCGTTCGCGCTCCTGCACGGCCCGTTCGGCGAGGACGGCACACTGCAGGGCATGTTCGAGATGATGGGCATCCGCTACGTCGGCTGCGGCGTCACCTCCAGCGCCGTGGGCATGGACAAGCAGTACATGCGCATCGCCTTCGAGGCGGCCGGGCTGCCCGTGGGGCCCTACGTCATCGCCTCGGACCACCGCTGGCGCCACTTCCCCGACGCCGTGCTCGCGGAGGTCGGCGCGCTGCAGTTCCCCGTCTTCGTGAAGCCCTGCCGCGGCGGTTCGTCGATCGGCATCAGCCGCGTCGAGAACGCGGCCGGGCTCGCCGATGCGATCGAGGAGGCGCGCCGCTTCGACCCCAAGGTGATCATCGAGGAGGGCATCGACGGCCGCGAGATCGAGTGCGCCGTGCTCGGCAACCCCGATACGCCCGACGGCTGCGAGGCCTCCCCGCTGGGCGAGGTCCGGGTGCTCACCGAGGACAAGTTCTACGACTACCGCACCAAATACTTCGACGAGGACGGGGCCGCGCTCGACATCCCCGCCGCCCTCGACGTCGACGTCGCCGCCCGCATCCAGACACTCGCCAAACGCGCCTTCCACGCGCTCGACTGCGAGGGCCTGGCGCGCGCCGACTTCTTCGTCACCGACGACGGCGAGATCTACATCAACGAGGTCAACACCATGCCCGGCTTCACGGAGATCTCGATGTTCCCGCTGCTGTGGCAGTCCACGGGCATGACCTACGCCGAGCTCGTCGGGCGCCTCATCGACCTGGCCGTCGGCCGGAACGCGGGGCTCCGGTGAGCGCGGAGTTCGACCTGATCAGGGCCATCACCGCGGACCTGCCGAAGTCCGACAAGGTCACGCTCGGCGTCGGCGACGACGCGGCCGCGCTCCGCTTCGACGGCGACGCCGTGGTCAGCACGGACATGATGGTCGAGAACGTGCACTTCAAGCAGGCCTGGAGCAGCGCCCACGACATCGGCCGCAAGGCCGTGGCGGTCAACGTCTCCGACATCGAGGCCATGGGGGCCGTGCCGACGGCGGTCGTCGTCGCGCTCGCCGTCCCGAGGGACCTGGAACGCGCCTGGATCATCGAGTTCTCCGCCGGCGTGCGCGAGGAGTGCGACCGGGCTGGCGTCTCCCTCGTCGGCGGGGACATGTCCCGCTCCGAGGTGATCGTCGCCTGCGTGACGGCGCTGGGCGACGTGGCATCCCGCCGCCCCGTGACCCGGGCCGGGGCGCGGGCGGGCGACGTCGTCGCCGTGGTCGGCAAGCTGGGCTGGGCCGGGGCCGGGTTCGCGGCGCTCAGCCGCGGGTTCCGCTCGCCGAAGGACGTCGTCGACGAGGCGCGCTGCCCGGAGGTGCCGTACGGCCAAGGCGTGGTCGCCTCGGATGCGGGGGCGACGTCGATGATGGACATCTCCGACGGCCTCGTCCAGGACCTGGGCCACATCGCCGAGCTCTCCGGGGTCGCCATCGACATCGACGCCGCCACGCTGGAGGTCTCCGAGCCGATGGCGCGCGTCGGGGCCGCCACCGGCAAGGCCCCGCTCACGTTCGTGCTGGGCGGGGGAGAGGACCACGCGCTCGCCGCCACCTTCCCCGATGCCGACGACGTCCCCGAGGGTTGGCGGGTGATCGGCCGGGTCCAGGAGGGGTCGGGGGTGACCGTCGACGGCGAGGAGCCCGAGGTCACCGGCTGGGACCACTTCGCCTGATCCCGGCTGCACGACGGCGAGACTTCATCAACGCCTCCCCTTGGTGTACGAAGTCCCACGACAGAGAGCCTGTTGCCAATTGGCATCGGGAGCCTCGGGCGTCGTGCTTCACGAAGGCTGAAGGGCCTGCCTGCTTTGATGGTTGAGCTCGCCCGCGACGGAGGAGCTGGCGATGGTCGAAACCACCCTCAGCGGTCGCTGGAACCTAGTCCCTGCCCGCGTCCGGGGTGGTTTCGACCACGCCGCAGGGCTGACGCCCGGCGGCGGCTCAACCAGCAAGTGCTGAAGGACCGGCCCCGACATGTACCGCTTTCTCGTCCC
>JAAYZP010000298.1 GCA_012514785.1 Propionibacterium sp.
GCCCGCATCCCCGACGAGGACATCGCCGCACTCGCCGCGATCGGCTCCTTCGGGCTGAAGATCCCGCTGATCTACGGCGGGCTCGAACTCGGCAACGTCTACTACAACCGCGCGCTGACCCTCATCGACGGGCTGAAGCTCTGGGGCACCAATGCCGTCATCGCCGAGCTGCTCGTCGTGATGGCGCGGGTGCCCGCCTCCGAGGGCCACCGCGGCGGGATCACGGCGTTCGTCGTCGAGGCGGACACGCCGGGGATCACCGTCGAGCGGCGCAACGCGTTCTCGGGGCTGCGCGGCATCGAGAACGCGCTGACCCGTTTCCACCGCGTCAAGGTGCCGTCCAAGAGCGTCATCGGCAGGGAAGGGATGGGGCTGAAGATCGCGCTCACCACGCTCAACTCCGGCCGACTCTCGATCCCGGCGCTGGCCGTCTCGGCGTCGAAGTACGCGCTCAAGATCGCCCGCGAATGGTCGGGCGAGCGCGTGCAGTGGGGCCGGCCCGTCGGCAAGCACGCAGCGGTGGCGCACAAGCTCGCCTTCATGGCGGCCGCCACCTACGCGCAGGAATCCATGCTCGAGCTGGCCGCCGGTCTCGCCGACGCCGGCGAGACCGATATCCGGATCGAGGCGGCCATCGCCAAGCTGTACGGCAGCGAACGCTCCTGGCAGGTGGTCGACGACCTCGTCCAGATCCGCGGCGGGCGCGGCTACGAGACGGCCGACTCGCTGCGGGCCCGCGGGGAGCGGGCGGTCCCCGTCGAGCAGATGCTGCGCGACATGCGGATCAACCGGATCTTCGAGGGCTCCACCGAGATCATGCACCTGATGATCGCCCGCGAGGCCGTCGACGCGCACCTCTCCGTCGCCGGCGACATCATCGACCCCGACGTGTCGCGAGCCGACAAGTTCAAGGCTGTGGCCGCGGCCGGCAAGTTCTACGCCGGCTGGTACCCGCAGCTGCTCGTCGGACGCGGGATGGTGCCCACCTCCTACCGGGAGTACGGCCGGCTCGCGGGCCACATGCGCTATCTGGAGCGGACGTCGCGACGCCTGGCCAGGGACACGTTCTACGGCATGGCGCGCTGGCAGGGCGGCCTCGAACACAAGCAGGGCTTCCTGGGGCGGATCGTCGACATCGGCGCCGAGCTGTTCGCGATGGCGGCGATGTGCACGAGGGCCCATGCGCAGCGCGCCACCGACCGCCGGGCGTGGCGCTCGTCGGTGAGTCTTGCGGACGCCGCCTGCAAGCAGTCGCGGCTGCGTGTGGAGCGGCTGTTCGATGCCTTGTGGACCAACACGGACAGCTCGGACGTCCGGCTCGCGCGCGAGGTGCTGGAGGGCAAGTACCTGTGGGCGGAGGAGGGCATCGTGGACCCGTCCGAGGGGACGGGGCCGTGGGTCGCGCCGTACGAGCCCGGCGCGACGACGGAGCGGGACCTCCACAGGAAGGTGGACTAGCCTTGGGCGCGTGAACTTCGACGTGGTGGACCTCATCCGCACCAAGCGGGACGGCGGCGCGCTGGGCGACGCCGAGATCGACTGGGTAATCGACGCCTACACGCGCGGCGGCGTCGGCGACGAGCAGATGGCCGCGATGGCCATGGCGATCTTCCTGCGCGGCATGTCGCGCGCGGAGATCGCCCGCTGGACGGCCGCCATGATCGCCTCCGGCGAGCGGATGGACTTCTCCGGCCTCAGCAAGCCCACCGTCGACAAACACTCCACCGGCGGCGTGGGCGACAAGATCACGCTCCCGCTTGCGCCCCTCGTCGCGGTGTTCGACGTCGCGGTGCCCCAGCTGTCCGGCCGCGGACTCGGGCACACCGGCGGCACGCTCGACAAGCTCGAGTCGATCCCCGGCTGGCGTGCGGCACTGAGTAACGAGGAGCTGTTCGCCCAGCTCGACGACCTCGGCGCAGTCATCTGCGCGGCTGGCTCAGGGCTGGCGCCTGCCGACAAGAAGCTCTACGCACTGCGCGACATCACGGGCACCGTCGAGGCCATCCCGTTGATCGCCAGCTCCATCATGAGCAAGAAGATCGCCGAGGGAACGAGCGCGCTCGTGCTCGACGTGAAGGTGGGATCCGGCGCGTTCATGAAGTCCCGCGAGCAGGCCGAGGAACTGGCGCGCACGATGGTGGACCTAGGCAACGACGCCGGCGTGCGGACCACAGCGCTGCTTACCGGCATGGACACGCCCCTGGGGCTGACCGCCGGCAACGCGCTCGAGGTGCGGGAGTCCGTCGAGGTGCTCGCCGGTGGCGGCCCGGACGACGTCGTCGAGCTGACCTGCACGCTCACCCGCGAGATGTTGGCGGCGGTCGGCAAGACCGACGTCGACGTCGAGGCCGCGCTGGCCGACGGGCGCGCGATGGACATCTGGCGCCGGATGATCGCCGCGCAGGACGGCGATCCGGACGCGCCGCTGCCGGTGGCGAAGCACCAGCACATGGTGGTGGCCGCGGAGTCGGGCCACATCGCGCGGATGGACGCGTTCGACGTCGGCGTCTCCGCGTGGCGCCTCGGCGCCGGCCGCGCACGCAAGGACGACCCGGTGCAGGCCGTGGCCGGCATCGAGCTGCACGCGAAGCCCGGCGACGAGGTGAGCGCCGGCCAGCCGCTCATGACGCTCCACACCGATACGGAGGAGCGCATCGCGCGCGCCGTCGACGCGCTGGACGGGGCGGTCAGCTACGCCGACGGTGCGCCCGACCTGCCCGGTATCGTGCTGGGCAGGGTCGAATGAGAGGACCGAGGATGAAGTTGCGCGTGGCGCTGGTGGCCGTCGGAATGTTGCTGTTGGGGGCGTGCGCGCCTGCCGGGGACGATCCCACTCCCGAGCCGAGCGACGACGTCGCGACCGACGTGGCGACGCCCAGCCCGGAGCCCTCGCCCACGGCTGAGGAGACGGTTGACGCGGAGCCGACGGCGAGCCCCACCGAGGACGAGGGCGAACCGGAGGAGCCCACGACGACCCCGGACGCGCCGAGCGAGCCCCCCGTGTCCCAGCCCCCGGCATCCGGCGGCTGGGCGGCGGTGGACCGGTCGATCGCCAGCGACGCCGACGTCGACGCCGCGGGCCTGGGCGAGGATGCCGTCCACTACCTGAAGAGCCGACTCGCCGAACCGTGCGACGTGCAGTTCAACATCTTCGCCGCCCATCCCGACGGGTTCCTCGTCGGCGACGAGGCGGGCATCTGCGCCGGGGCGGGCCTGTTCGTCTACGGGCCGCAGGGCGGCAGCATGACGGAGCTCGTCGAGTTCACCACCGTGCAGGGCTGCGGCGCATTCAGCGCCGCCGGCGTGCCCGAGGGCGTGCCGTCGACGGGCCAGTTCCCCGACGGCCTGGTCTGCGAGGACGGCGGACGGC
>JAAYZP010000299.1 GCA_012514785.1 Propionibacterium sp.
ACGGCATCGTGTCCTCCGGCACCTCCTCCAAGCAGCTCGACAAGGAGACCGACGCGCGGTTCGTCGGCTACTTCGGGGCAGTCGGCGAGGGCCTCCTCTCGCTCGGCACGATCCTCGCCGTCGCTGGCGGGCTGGGCAGTGTCGCTCGCTGGGAAGAGGTCTACAGCGCCTTCGGCCAGGGCGGCGTGAACGCGTTCGTCGAGGGCGGCGGACGCCTCATGGAACAGGGGATCGGGCTGCCGGCATCGCTCAGCGCCACGGTGCTCGCGACCATGGCGGTCCTCTTCGCCGCGACGACGATGGACACCGGCATGCGGCTCATGCGTTTCGTCGTCACCGAGGCCGCGGGTTCGGTGAACATCCAGGTCAACAAGTTCATCGCCACGATCGTCGTCGTGGGCATCGGCATGGCCATGACGTTCTCCCAAGGTCTGGAGGGCGGCGGCGGCATGCGCATCTGGCCGCTGTTCGGCACCACGAACCAGTTGCTCGCCTCGCTCACGCTCTCGATCATCGGGGTCATGCTGATTCGCAAGCGGCGCAACCCGCTGCCAGCGCTGCTCCCGCTCATCCTGGTGTTCGTGATGAGCTTCTGGGCGGCGATCGAGCAGCTGTTCAGCTTCGCCGACCCGGCCAACCCGGACTGGCTGCTGTTCGGCCTCGACGTGATCATCATCATCTCCAGCATCTGGGTGGCCATCGAGGCGTTCTTCGCGATGCGCAAGGCCGCCGTCGATCCGCCGGAGCCCGAGAACGCCGACGAGATGCTCGAAGTGGTCCGCGAGGACGTCTGAGTGGACGAATCCGACAACCGCTTGGCCCAGTGGTGGCGGGGCTCCCGCTGGGCCAAGCTGTCGAGCGCGCTGGAGGAGTACTACGCCCGGCCGTATCGCCAGGCGCTCGCGCGCGAGCGCCGCGACGAGGACGACTTCTTCACGATGGTCGTGCTCGGTGAGGCGCTCGGCGTGCCCGACCCGGCCGCCTACTACAGTGCCGAGCTGATGCCGTACCTCTTCGACGACTTCCACGCGTGGCACCGTCGCATGGGCATGCCGCGGTCGCCGTTGGACCACATGTCATGCTGCTGAAGGCGCTCGAACCCCACCCGGTCGTGTTCGTCGGCGGCAAGGGCGGCGTCGGGAAGACGTCGGTCAGCGGCGCGCTCGCGTACGCGCGGATGCAGCGGGGCGACCGCGTCCTGCTCGTCTCCACCGACCCCGCCCACAACCTCGGCCACCTCTGGCAGACGAAGGTCCGCGACACCCCCACGAGGCTCGCGGAGCACGCCTCGGGAGGACTGATCGACGGGGTCGAGATCGACCCGAAGACCGTCGTCGAGCGTCACTTCGACGCGGTCCTCCAGCAGATGTACCGCATGCTGCCCGAGCGGCTGCATGCCCCGGCCAAGCGGCACCTCGCCTCCGCCCGGCATGCGCCCGGCAGCCACGAGTCGGCGATGCTGGAGCGCGTGGCAGAAGCGGTCGACCTCGGGCTGCGGGAGCACGACCTCGTCATCTTCGACACCGCCCCGACGGGGCACACGCTGCGCCTCCTGATGCTGCCGGAGCAGCTGACCGACTGGGCCGAGACGCTCCTGCGCAACCGGTCCCGGTCGGAGCAGTACGCGGCCGTGCTGGAGTCGATCGTCCCCCAGCGGGACCCTGCCCCCGGCGACAAGGACGCGGCCCTGCGGCGCACGCTCATCCGTCGACGCGAGCGTTTCGCCCGGTTGCGGGACGTCATCGCCGGTGAGGCCGGGTTCGTGCTCGTCACGCTCGCCGAGCCGATGCCGATGGCGGAGTCGTTCGAGCTCGCCGACCACCTGAGGGAGATCGGGGTGAAGCTGGCTGCGGTGGTGGTCAACCGTCGTTCTCCTGCCGACGCGGGCGCCGTGCTTGCCGCCCGTCGTGAGCTGGAGGACGAGCAGGTGCGGCGGCTGCGCACGGTGTTGAGGGACGTGCCGACGGTGGAGCTCCCGCTCCTGCCCGGCCACCTCTCGGGCGAGCCCGGCGTGGCGACGCTGGCCGCCCAGTTCGCCCCGCCGAGCCGCTGAGGGTCAGTCGCGGATCACCATCGCCAGGCCGCCGAAGGCCGGCAGGTCGACGCTGAAGCCGCCCAGGTCGTCGATGTTCGCCACCTTGCGTCGGGTCTCCAGGTCGAAGACCCGTCCTGACTCGAGCACCTGGGACTGGATCCGGGCCTCGATCTTCTCCTGGCCGAAGTTCAGCGCCGTGATCTGGGTGGTGCCGGATGGGAGCTCGTTGATCAGTACGATCAGCGACTTGTGGCCCACCTCCGGCACGTCGATGAGCGTCGCCATGTCGACGCCGCTGCGCTTTCGCACCTTGAGGATCTGCGCGAGCCGGGAGGCGAACGAGGTGTCGCGCTTGAGCCGCTCCGGCAGCGAACCGTAGAGCGCACGCGCCCGCGGCATGCCCGACGGCGACTGCTTCGCCTCCGGCGCGACGCCCAGGATGTCGTAGGCCCCCCGCTCGATCCAGCGGGTGTCGCCGCTGGCCATGAGGTGCGCGACGGCCTGCCGTTCCAGCGGCAGCGCCCCGACGAGGTCCCACCCCGACAGCGCGAACACGCCCGGCTGCCAGGCGTTGAACTTGCACAGCAGCAGGTGGGCCTGCTGGATCTTGCGGGCCGTGGCGTCGGTGATGTCGCCCAGGTTGGTGATGCCGATGCTCGCCGCGACGATGGACGCCGTCGTGCTGGCGATGCCGTTGGTGGTGAACACGGCGTTGTACGGCGCGGCCTCGCCGGTCATCTTGTCGCGCATCGTCTCCCGGATGTGCTCGGCCAACTCCTGGCCCGTGTACTCCTCGCCGCCCAGCTCGTACACGTCGTCGCGGTGGGCGGCCGCGAAGTGCACGAGCTCGTAGGTGAGCTCGTCGTGGTTCTGCAGCGCGTGGATCAGTGAGGCCGCGTCGATGCCGATGTCCATCGCCTCCCGCAGCACGAGCCGCAGGAACTCGGTGTCGGCCGTCGCCAGCGCCACCTGCGCGGCGGGCCGCGTGATGAAGTCGTAGGAGAGATCAGGCCCGACGGCCCCGGTCTGCTTGATGTCGTCCATGCCGAGGTTGAGCTCCTGGAACGTGAACCCGCCCACCTTCCGCACCAGCGACCCGATCAGCTGGTTTGCCGCCTGCGACAGCGGGTGCCCCTCCGACCAGCCCGGCGCGTCGAAGGCGCGCTCGACGCCGAGGAACCCGTTGGCGTCCAGGCGCAGCCCGCCGGAGCCGAGGTCGAGCAGCGAGTGGAGTGCGTCGCCCATCACCAGGCGCATGCCGGCGCACGTGGGGTCGAGCCAGTTGATCGTCGGCTGCCCCTCCTTGAAGTAGTGCAGGTAGACCCAGCGACGCTCCTTGCCCTCGTAGTCGCGGATGGGTGGGGTGACGGACCAGTTGGTCTCCTTCACGCCCGGCTCGTAGAAGATGACGCGTTGCAGCTCGCCGATGATGTAGCCCTCGCGGGCCAGCGCCTGCTCGGTCTCGACGCTGAGGTTGACGGAGTCCCTGCCCGGCGGCACGTCGGGCAGCAGGTGCCAGCCCTCCTCGGGGATGTCCACCATGTGGTAGATGCCCGGATAGTCCTTGTAGTTCATCTCCGCGAGCCGGAAGTCCGCGCCCTTGCCGGTGTGGCCGGGCACGATGTCGTCGATGACGATGCCGCCGTTCTTCGACGCCGTCTCGCACATCTCGCGGAACTCGTCCTCGGTGCCGAACAGCGGGTCGATCGCCATCGAGATCCGGTCGAAGTGACCGTCGACGCTGGGCGTCGCCTCCCAACCGTCGACGCCGCCGGCGAGCTTCACCGGGCCGGTGTGGAGGGCATCGATGCCGATCTCCTTGAACGCCTCCCACAGCTCCGGCGAACCCAGCGAGCTCAGGAACGACGTGCCCGGCGTCGTGATGTGCGACAGGGGGTAGGCGGTGTACCAGACCGACGCCTGCGCCAGCGCGGCGCGCGGGTCCGGGCTCGCGTACGGGTTCGACCACATGGTGTGGGACCCGGCGAGCTGCCGGGAGACGCGGGTGGCGTCGTGCAGCATCGAGCGCTCCTCGAGCCACTGGACGTAGGCGCTGTTGCTCGCGCTCGGCTCGAAGGGTGGGTTGATCGGGTGGTCCCCGGCCCGGCGACGTCGGGCGTGCGGCCGCAGCCTTGGAGGGCGCGCGGCGAAGCGTTGCTCGTCGAAGCTGATGTCGGGCAGCTCCTCGACGACTTCGGGGGTCTCGTCGGTCGGCTCGGCGGGGACGGTGTCGATGTTCTTCTTGGCCACCCACCCAACGCTAGTCGGCGTTCCGGCCGAACCCTAGGTTTCCGGCTCAGCCAGCCGTCCCGGGTTCGGAGCCCCCGAGGAACTCGCGCGCCTCCGACTGGCCCAGCAAGGGCTGGCGCATCTCGGTGCGCAGGAAGTCGAGCATGGCGGCGGCGAGCTCGGGATTCTCGGAGATGACCGCGTCGGTGGCGATGCCCACGTGGAAGTCGTGGGCGAACGCGTCGGAGGCGGTCTGGTTGATGCAGCTGTGCGTCGAGAGGCCGCACAGCAGCAGGTGCGTGACGCCGAGCTGTTCGAGCCGGTCGTTCAGGTCGGTGCCGTGGAACGAGCTGTCGCGCGTCTTGACGATCTCGATGTGGTCG
>JAAYZP010000037.1 GCA_012514785.1 Propionibacterium sp.
TAGGCGACGGCGTCGCCGACGGTCTTGAGGTTCTTGGCGTCCTCGTCGGGGATCTCGACGCCGAACTTGTCCTCGCACTCGTAGATGACTTCGACCATCGACAGCGAGTCGACGCCCAGGTCATCCACGAAGGACTTGTCGAGCTGGACATCCTCCACTGCGACGCCGGCGATGTCGTTGACGATCTCGGCGAGCTGCGTACGGATCTCTTCGGTGCTGGCCATAACTGGCTCCTTTCGTTGGTTTGATGTGTGGATCAGGGCAGGGTGATGACTTGGCCGGCATAGACCAAGCCCGCGCCGAAGCCGATGATCAACGCGGTCTGACCGCTGGTGGCCTGCCCTGATTCCAGCAAGGCTTCGATCGCCAGCGGGATGGATGCCGCTGACGTGTTCCCCATGTGGTGGATGTCGCGAGCCACGACGACGTCCTCGGGGAGCTTGAGGTGGCGCAACATCGAATCCGTGATCCGGTTGTTGGCCTGGTGGGGGATGAAGACGTCGAGTTCCTCAGGGGTGATCCCGGCGAGCTCGAGCGCTTCCTTCGTCTTCTGGGCGATGGCGGTGGTGGCCCAGCGGAACACCGCGCGCCCCTCCATGTGGATGTAGGGCCGGCCGTCCTCGACCTCGCGCCAGTGGTCGATCTCGATGACCTCGTGCGCGGTGGGGTCCGAGCCCCACACGGTGGGGCCGATGGCCGGCTGGTCGCCGGGGCCGATCACGACGGCACCCGCGCCGTCGCCGAACAGGAACGCCGTCGAGCGGTCCGTGATGTCGATGTACTCGCTCAAGACCTCGGAGCCGACGACGAGCACGTGGGTGGCGTTGCCGGCCCGCACGAGCGCGTCGGCCATGCCGACGCCGTAGGAGAACCCGGCGCAGGCGGCGGAGATGTCGAAGGCGGCCGGCTCGGGCATGCCGAGTTCGTTGGCCAGCAGCGTCGCCATCGAAGGCGTGTTCATGTAGTGCGACACCGTCGAGATGATCACGGTGTCGATCTGCTCCACGCTGAGGCCGGAGCGTTCGATGGCCTTCCGCGAAGCATCGACGGCGAGCGTCAGCGCGGTCTCGCCCTCGGCCACCCAGCGGCGCTCGTAGATGCCGGTGCGCTGCTCGATCCACTCGGGGGTGGAGTCGATCATGGTGCACATCTCGGCGTTGTCGACGACGCGGCTCCCGCGAGCAGCGCCGACGCTCATGATGCGGCTGTACTTGGCCCCTTCGGGGATGGTGATTGGCATTGGGAAGCTCCTCAGCCCTGGAAGTGGGTATCGGCGAATAAACGGGCGTCATCCAGCTGGTCGGGGGTGTTCAGGTTGAACAGTTCCACGCCCTTCAGGTTGCGTTTGGCGATCCCGGTGAGGGTGCCGGCGGGCGTCAGCTCGAGCAGCCCGGTGACACCCAGACTGCGCAGCGTATCCATGCAGAGGTCCCAGCGCACGGGGTTGGCCACCTGCCGGACGAGCCGATCGAGCACCTCGACGCCGGAGGCGACGGCGACGCCGTCGCGGTTCGACAGGAGCCGGGTGCCGGGATCCGCGGGGGACATCGTCGCGGCCGCCTCGCGCAGCGCTTCGACGGCGGGCTCCATGTGCACGGTGTGGAATGCGCCGGCCACGCTGAGCGGCACCAGGCGTGTGCGTCGGGGCGCGTTCTCGGCGAGTTCGGCGAGCTGCTCGGTGGTGCCGGCGGCGACGATCTGGCCGGGCCCGTTGTTGTTGGCCGGGGTGAGGCCGGCCGCCTCGATGGCGGCGAGCACGTCGTCGACCTGGCCGCCGACGACGGCCGTCATCGACGTGGGGCGCACGGCCGAGGCGTCGGCCATGGCGCGGCCGCGGATCGCGACCAGCCGCATGGCATCGGCAGCGGGCAGCACGCCGGCCAGCGCGGTGGCGGCGAGCTCGCCGACGGAGTGGCCCGCCAGCACGTCGGCAGCGGCACCGAGCTGCTGCGCGACGGCGATGCTCGCGGCCACCAGGAGTGGCTGGGCGACGGCGGTGTCGCGGATCGTGTCCGCGTCGGCGTCCCTGCCGAAGTGGGCGAGGTCGAGCCCCGAGGCGTCGCCCAGCTCGGCGAGCGAGGAGGCGAACTCCTCGGATTCGAGCCAGGGGGCTAGGAAACCAGGGGTCTGGGCGCCCTGTCCGGGCGCAACAATTGCAAGCACCATTCAACTGTGCCCCAGAACCACCGGGTGACGTCGGACCGACAGCCACGAAAAAGCCACGGGCGAGATTGTGGGAACCCCACAAACAACGCGGGTGAATCACCCCGCCAGGGGCTCTGGTGGTTGTGCAGGACCGTGAATTACGAGCGTGGTCTGTGGAGGCGGCCGAGCGTGATCGCCATGCGCAGGATGTACGCCTCCCGCGCGTTGGTCGGGTTGCAGCCGGTGATCTCGGTGATGCGCTTCAGCCGGTACCGGACCGTGTTCGGGTGCACGAACATGGCTCGCGCGGTGGCCTCCATCGAGGAGCCGTGGTCCAGGAAGCTCACCGCCGTCTCCAGGAGTTCCTTGTGCCCCGCGAGCGAGCCGAAGACGTCGGTGGCGAGCGAGCGGCGGGCGTGGCCGTCGCCGGAGAGCGCGCGCTCGGGCAGGAGGTCGCTCGCCAGGAGGGTGGACGGCCCCTCCGGCCAGGCGCGGGCGGCCCGGTAGCCGGACGCGGCCTCGCGGGCGGACTGCGCCGCCTCGGCCAGCGAATCGACGATGGGGCCGATGACGACGGGGCCGTCGGCGAAGTAGTTCCGAAGCTGTTCGATGACCTGGCAGGTCTCCACCGGCGTCGTGACGGCGTCGCCCCCGAAGATGCAGACGAGGCGCTCGCCCTGGGGCGTGGCGAGGAGCTCGAGGCCCACCTTGCCTGCGGAGCGGCGCAGGACCTCGATGTTGGTGTCGGGCCGGGCTCCGGCGATGGCCACGGTGACCTTCGAGTCGTTGTCCCAGCCGAGCGTGGAGGCCCGCGAGAGCACGGACTCGTCGGTCTCGCCCCGGACGACGGCGTCGATCACGGACGCCTCGAGGCGGGAGTCCCAGGCGCCGCGGGATTCGGCGGCGCGTGCGTAGATGGCGGCGGCGGCGAAGGCGACCTCGCGGGAGTACTGCAGGATGGCCAGCGTGAGGGCGGAGCGGTCGTTGCGGGGCAGCAGCTGGCCGATCTGCTCCTCGACGACCTCCGTGGTGGTGCGCACGAGGTCGACGGTCTGGCGCAGCGAGATGCGCCGCGCCATCAGCCGCGGGGCCACCTCGAAGATCGATTCCGGCTCGAACTGCTCGCCGGTGAGCCAGGTGACGAAGCCGTCGATGCCGGTGCGGGCCACCATGGAGATCCAGCAGCGGGACTCGGCGTCGAGCGCGGTGAACCACGGGTGACGCTCGTCCAGGGCGGCGATGGTGGCGGTGTTGATCTCACTGCTGACGGCACGGAAGCGCTTGATCAGGCCCGCCTTGCCCCGGACAGGGGAGAGGGGGGTCATCGATGACCGCGCCCGTGCACCTTCAGAAGTCATTGGCTCAGCCTATATCGCTATTTGCCGAGCCAGCCGCTGATCTCCCGGATGCGCTCCTCGACCTCGTCGCTCGAGGCCTTGGCCAGCGGCGGGCCCCCGCAGGCGCGCCGGAGGTCGGCGTGGACGTGGCTGTGGGGCACGGCCTGCAGCCGGGCGTACTGCGAGACGAGGGAGTTGAGCTGCTTGCGGCGGTCGGCCATGGCGCGGTGCAGCGCCACCTCGGGCTGCCGCCTGGTCTCGTGCTCGCGACGCTGCAGCTGGCGGCGCTGGCGGTCGGCCAGCAGCGTCTTCACCTGGTCGGTGTCGAGCAGGCCGGGGATGCCCAGGTATTCCTGCTCGTCCTGCGACTGCGGCTCGGCGAACATGCCGTACTGCTGCGACTCGAAGAGCACGTGGTCGAAGGTGGCAGCGGAGTCGACCGCCTCGAACTCCCCGAGGAGCTCGTCCGGGGCGTTGTCCTGCCGGTTGGCCTCGGCCATCTCCGCCTCCGACTCGTCCCAGAGGCCCTCGTCGGGGTTCTGCTTGCGGCGGCCGAGCACGTGGTCGCGCTGGCGCTCCAGCGAGCCGGCGTGCGAGAGGATGATCGGCACCGTCGGGAGGAACACCGTCGCCAGCTCCCCGCGACGACGCAGGCGCACGAAGCGCCCCACGGCCTGGGCGAAGAACAGCGGCGTCGACGTCGCGGTGGCGTAGACGCCGACGGCCAGCCGCGGCACGTCGACGCCCTCGGAGACCATCCGCACGGCCACGAGCCAGCGCTGCTCCGAGGCGCTGAACTCGTCGATCCGCGCCGACGCTTTGGGCTCGTCGGAGAGCACGAGGGTGGGCTTCTCTCCGGTGATCGATTCGAGGACGCGCGCGTAGGCGCGGGCCTGGGTCTGGTTGGTGGCGATGACGAGCCCGCCCGCGTCGGGGACGTGGCGGCGCGTCTCGGTGAGGCGCTTGTCGGCGGCGGCCAGCACGGCCGAGATCCACTCGCCCTTGGGGTCGAGCGCGGTGCGCCAGGCGTGCGACGTGAGGTCCTTGGTGAGCGGCTCCCCGAGGTTGGCGGCCATCTCGTCGCCGGCCTTGGTGCGCCACCGCATGGGGCCGCCGTAGGACATGAACACCACCGGCCGCACGACGCTGTCCTTCAGTGCGTCGGCGTAGCCGTAGGTGTATTCGGCGCGGCTGACGCGGGCGCCGTCGTAGGCCTGGTCGTAGGTGACGAACGGGATCGGGTGCTCGTCGGAGCGGAAAGGCGTGCCGGTCAGCAGGACACGGCGCTTGGCGTAGTGGAATGCCTCGCGCAGCGCGTCGCCCCAGCTGCGGGTGTCGCCGGCGTGGTGGACCTCGTCGAGGACGACGAGGGTGTCCTGGCTGAGGCAGATGCCCTCGTAGACCCAGGGGCGCACCGCGACGCCGGCGTAGGTGACGGTGGAGCCGACGTACTCGCGGGACCGGCCGCGCTTGGCGGTGTTGCCGGGGTCGAGGTGGATGCCGACGCGGGCGGCGGCGTCGGCCCACTGCACCTTGAGGTGTTCGGTGGGGGTGACGACGATGATGCGCTTGATCTCACGCGCCTCGAGAAGGTCCTTGGCCACCTTGAGCGCGAAGGTGGTCTTGCCGGCGCCGGGCGTGGCCACGCAGAGGAAATCCTGGGGCCCGGCGTCGTGGTACTGGGTGAGCGCCTCCGCCTGCCACGCGCGCAGGCTCGACGCAGTTCCCCAGGCGGCCCGCTGGGGGAACGCGGGGGAGAGATGCTCGAAGGCGGCGGAGGACACGGAGGGGAACTTTACCTCCGTGCCGAATCAAGGCAACCGTTCGAGCAGGTGTGTCGCGCCTCAGCGGAGGTCGGCCCCGAGGCGCCCGAAGTTCTGCAGCAGCCGCGGCACGCGGTAGTGCATGTCCTCGTACACCTCGCGGTTGGCATCCGAGACCTCGACCTGGGTTTCGGCCGCATCGCCCCGCAACAGCTGGTAGCCGGCGTCGAGCGTGTCGACGACGCCGAGCGCCTTGGCGCCGAGGATCGCGGCGCCCAGCCCCGACCCCTCGGCACCGGCGGTCACGGTCAGCGGCCGGTTCATCACGCCCGCGACGATGTCGCGCCACACCTGGGAGCGGAACACGCCGCCGGTGGCCCGGATCTCCTCGACGCGGTTGATCATCCTCAGGCGGCGCAGGATGGTCCAGAGCTGGAACGCGACGCCCTCGATTCCGGCGCGGATGAAGTGGTCGGCGGTGTGCGCCCGGCGGACGTGGAGGAACGCGCCCCGGATCTCGGAGTCCCACAGCGATGCGCGCTCGGCGACGAGATAGGGCACCATCACCAGCCCCTCGGCGCCTGCGGGGATCGCCTCGGCACGACGACATGCCTCGGCGTCGTCGGCGCCGGGCGCGTAGGTCTCGGTGAGCCAGCGCTGCACCATGCCGCCGTTGCTGACGGCCCCGCCCGCCACCCAGACGTCCTTGGTCAGGGCGTAGCAGAACAATCCGGTGACGACGGCGGGGTTGCGCACCACCATCCGCACGGCGCCGCTGGTGCCGATCGACAGGCCCGCCTTGCCGGGCTCCATGGCACCAGTGCCCAGGTTGCCGAGCGGGCCGTCGCCGGCGCCGACGACGACGGGGAGGCCCGCGGCGAGCCCCACCCGGGCCGCGACGGGGGCGGCCAGCGGCAGGACGTCGGTGGTGTCGTGGATGTGGGGCAGCTGGTCCGCGCGGAGCCCGGTGATCTCGAGCGCCTCGGGGTTCCACTCGCGGGCCTCCATGTCGAGCATGCCGCTGCCGGAGGCGGTGGACAGCTCCGTGGCGACCCGCCCGGTAAGGACCACGAGGATCCAGTCCTTGAGCCCGATCCAGTGCGCCGTGCGCTGCAGGATGTCCGGGTGGTGCTGGCTGAACCACCGTAGCTTCACCAGCGGCGCCATCGGGTGCGTGGGCGTGCCGCTCATGTAGTGGAGGCGGGGCCCGGTGGCGTGCTCGTTGAGGTCGTCCGCCTCCGCACGTGCCCGCGAGTCCGCCCAGGTCAGCAGCTCGGTGACGGGCCGCTGGTCGCCGTCCAGCCCGATCAGGCCGTGCATGGCCGTGCTGATGGAGATGCCGATGATGCGCGTCGCATCGATCCTCGCGACGACCTCCGCGATCGCCTGCAGCACCCCCTGCGCGATGGCGTCGGGGTCCTGCACGTGCCACCCCGGCTGGGGGTTCAGGAGGGGGTACTCGGCGGAGGCGGTTTCGCGCACGACGCCGTCGACCGAGAATAGTGATGCCTTGGCTGCTGTGGTGCCGACGTCGAGTCCGAGGATGACGTCGCTGGCGGGACTCATATGGAACCGTCCTTCACTCGGGGTATTCCAGGTCAGGCTACGGGTTCGGCGCTCGCCACGAGCGGGAACCCCTCAACCGCGCGACGTGATCGCTCGGGTGAGCCGCCACCATCCCTGTCCGGCCGTAGAGTGGCGGCACGAACAGCACCGAGTCCCTGGAGGGCGAACCATGACGTTCACGAATGCCGTGCCGGTCCCGTTCCCGCTCGACGAGGTGTGGCGGTGGTTCACCGCCCCGGGCGCGATGACGCGGCTCACGCCGCCGTTCATGGGGATGCGCGTCGTGCAGGAGGCCGACGACGTGCGTGCCGGCGTCGCGAAGCTGCGGCCCGCGTTGCCCTCACCCGCGCCGAAGCTGCCCACCCCGACCTGGGTCGCGACGCACGACCCCGAGGGTTACGCCGAGCGCGAGCGGTTCGTCGACCGTGTGACGTCGTCCCCGTACCGGCAACTGGTGGCCTGGGAACACGTGCACGAGTTCGAGGACGTCGGCGACGGCACCCGCATCGTCGACCGGGTCTCGGCCCGCGTGCCTCGTGGCCCGCTGGAGTCGATGTTCGCGTTCCGGAGCTCGCGGATCGTCGCGGACCTCGAGGCCATGGCCCGGGCACGAGCCTACGGTGACGGCGGGCGCCGCACGATCGCGGTCACCGGCTCCTCGGGCCTGATCGGCACCCAGCTGTGCGCCTGGCTGACCGCCGCCGGCCACCGGGTGATCCGACTCGTGCGCAGCCTCCCCGAGGGACCCGACGAGCGTCGCTGGGACCCCGATGCGCCGGCGTCGGACCTCCTCGACGACGTCGACGCGCTGATCCACCTCGCCGGACACACGATCGCCGACCGGTTCACCGAGGGGCACAAGCGCAAGCTGCGCGACAGCCGCATCGACCCCACGGCCAAGCTCGCGGAGCTGGTCGCCGCGCGGCAGGGGCGCACGACGCTGGTCTGCGGCTCCGCCGTCGGCTACTACGGTGCCGACCGGGGCGAGGAGTGGCTCGACGAGGACGCGCCGCCGGGCACGGACTTCCTCGCGGACGTGGTCCGCGATTGGGAGGCGGCGTGCGAACCGGCGCGAGACGTCACCCGCGTGGTCAACATCCGCACCGGCGTCGTCCTGAGCGCCGCAGGCGGCGTCCTCGGCGTGCTGAGCCCCCTGTTCCGCCTCGGGCTCGGCGGACGCATCGGCGACGGGCGGCAGTGGTTCGCATGGATCGCGCTCGACGACGTCGTCGACGTCTACGTCCGCGCGGCGCTCGACCCCACGGTGTCCGGGCCCGTCAACGCCGTGGCGCCACAGATCCTCCGCAACGCCGACTACACCCGCATCCTCGGCGACGTGCTCCGTCGGCCCACGCCCATCCCGGTGCCGGAGCTGGCCCCGACGCTGCTGCTCGGCAGGGAGGGCAACGACCAGCTCGCCGCGGCCAACCAGCGCGTCCGGCCGGCGGCGTTGGAGCGCATGGGGCACCACTTCCGGTTCCCCGACCTGGCGTCGGCGCTGCGCCACGAGCTGGGGCGCGAGCACCGCCGCTGATCACAGTGCCGACGGCGCCTCGTCGAGGATGTCCAGCCCGGCCGCGGTGCCGTCGTCGGGCACCAGGCGCAGCTGCAGGGGCGGTTGCGGATCCCTGGCGCCCCAACGGTGGTTGTTCCAGGTGCCGGCGAGCCGGATCAGCTCCCCGGTGCGGTCGTTCAGGACAGCACGCTGGTCGGGCGTGAGCGGGAACGAGGGCAGCTCGCCGTCGGCGCCAGGGCCCGCGAACCGGCTGTACGGCGTCCCGAAGCCGAGCGTGCCGTAGCTGCGGTCGAAGGCCTGCGTCCACCGGTCGAGCCCGGACATGGACGTGCGGAACCGGATCCAGCGGTGGTTGTCCCAGCCGGGCGTGGAATCGACACCCGGCCGGTCGCCGGCGAAAGCTCGCACGAGCTTGGCCGCACCGAGCCTGCCGCGCTCGGCGAGGTCCCGGACCACCTGCGGCGGCATGGCGAGGTTCATGCCGCCCTCGGCCGCGTCGTGGTGCACGGTGAGGATGCGGTCCCGGTAGCCGGGCATCACCATCTGCGCACCGTCCACCCACTCGCGGGCCGTGTGCACCATCACCGCTCCGAATGCCGCCCAGGCCCCGAGCCCGCGCGTCGGCAGGTGGTGCCAGGGGCGCTGCCGCCCGCCCCGGTTGGTCGTGGGCAGATAGCTGTTCTCCGACTGGTTGGCCGACTTCTCCACGCCCGGCGGGAACGGCCCCAGGTTGAGCGCGAACGTCGGGTGGCGGGGGAGCGGGGAGTCGAAGAAGTGCACGGGCAGGTTGGCGCAGAGCCCGCCGTCGGTGAACCAGACGGGCGAGTGCGAGGGGGCGCCGGACCGGCGGCGGTTGGCCGGATCGGTGCGGTCGACGGCCCACAGCCGCACCGCGGAGATCAGGCCCGGGAAGCTCAGCGACATCCTCGTCGCGACGATCACCGGCAGGTCGTCGGCCGCGGGCCAGGGGCGCAGGGACCCGGGCGGGGCGTCGTCGTCGGCGCCGGGCGGCGGGTGCGCCACCATCCAGTCGACGACGTCGCTGGGGAACACCGCACGCATCTCGTCCGGGTCGAAGAAGAACTCCCTCGTGCCCCACGGCATCGCCACCGGTTTGTGCCTCGTGAGGTCGGTGGTCATCATGCGTAGCGTGATGCCGGCCCTGGTGAGGTCGCCGAACGTCAGCGGATCGTCGCCGGTGGTGCGCCCCGCCAGCGACTGGATCTTCCCGTGCAACCACGGCGTGAGCGCAGGCGCGTCCCCCGCCCTAGCGCCCGGCATCCCCGTGCACATGCCGAACCCGTCCTCCGCGACGCCGGCGAGCCGACGCAATGCAGAGACCAGGATCGCGAACACGACCCCGACGACGAGCAGGGCCGCGCCCGCGACGATGCCAGCCACCGCAGCGATCCCCTCGCCGAGGGCGCTCAGCACCATGACGACGAGCCCGGGCAGCGCACCGACGGTCGCCGCCGGCCAGAAGCCACGCAGCGCGCCGCCCACGAGCGCCGCACGCTTGTCCTGTGAGCCGGCGACGCCGAACAGCATCCGGAACAGCGGTGCGGCCTTCGCCGTCGGCTGGAAGAAGGAGGCGAGTCTCGACTGCCCGTCCGGGCCCAGGGCCGCGAGCTCGTCGGGCATGGCATCCAACTCGTCGAAGCCGCCAGAGTCGCGGCCGTACTCCGCGGCAGCGGCCGCGGCGGCGGCGATCGCCCCGGCGGACGCTCCGCCGACGTTGCTCAGCCGGTAGGTGCGCGCCAACTCCGCCACGGCGCGCGGGTAGATCACCCCGCTGGTGATCCCGCCCTTCATCACGATGTCGCACTTGAGCGGCGGTGCGGCGTACGGAGCTGACGTATCGATAGCCATGGCTGGTGCCCTTCCCCCTCGGCCCGGGCGAGCGACACCGGGTCCTGAATCAGAATTATCCCCGGAATCGGGCGCTAAGAGGTCCCCAAACCACCGTTTTGGTGGTTTGGGGATCTGTTAGCGCTAACCGTCGACGCGAGCGAGCGACGGCGCTGACCGCTCCGGGATCCGCTCACCCTGCTCCGTGGCGTCACCGCGGACCCTGCGCAGGAGCCGCATCGCGTTGGCGATCACGACCAGCACGGAGGCCTCGTGCACCAGCATCCCGATCGACATGGTCACGGCACCGCCGAACACTCCGGCCAGCAGCACGGCCACGGTGACCAGCGCGACGGCGATGTTCTGTCGCATCACCCGGTTGGTGCGCTTCGCGAGCGCGATGGCCTCGGGCAGCTTCAGCAGGTTGTCGCCCATCAGCGCGATGTCGGCCGTCTCGACGGCCACGGCGGAGCCCGCCGCGCCCATCGCCACGCCGATGTCGGCCGTCGCGAGTGCCGGTGCGTCGTTGACGCCGTCGCCGACCATCGCCACGGTGTGACCCTCGCGCTGCAGTTCCGCGACGCGGTCCAGCTTGTCCTCGGGCAGGAGGCTCGCGTGCACCTCGTCGACGCCGGTCGCCCGGGCGACGGCCTCGGCCACCAGCTGCGTATCGCCGGTGAGCATGACCACCTTGTCCACACCCGCCCCGTGGAGGCGACGCACCATCTCGGCGGCATCGTCGCGGACACGGTCGGCCACGCCGATCACACCGACCACTCGGTCGCCGACGGCCACGATCATCGGGGTGCGCCCCTTCGCGGCGAGTCCCGCGGCGGCCTCGGTCGCGCCGACGTCGTCGACGATCCCGAACTGTGCCAGCAGCGGGGCGTTGCCGATCAGGACGCGCTCGCCGTCGACCTCGCTCACGATGCCCTTGCCGGGCACCGGGGTCACCTCCGTGGGGATGCCCTCGAACCCGACGCCCGCTTCCTTGGCGGCGTCGAGGACGGGGCGGGCGAGGGGGTGCTCGGAGCCGGCCTCGGCAGCAGCCGCCCAGCGGAGGATCTCGGTGTCGCCGAACTCGGGCGACAGGGCGAGGATGTCCGTCAGCTCGGGCTGGCCCTCGGTCAGGGTGCCGGTCTTGTCGAGCGCCACCGCGGAAATCTTGGCGGAGGTCTCCAGGTACTCGCCA